>JAJUGM010000106.1 GCA_029268165.1 Bacteroidota bacterium | reverse complement strand
GTTTTTCTTTGCTTTATTTTACTGTGCGCTTTTCAGGTCCTCGCATTACAAAATCAGAAGGATACTATCTATACCAGCTTCGATGATTCGGTGATGTTAGACCTGACCTTTGACACAAACCTTGATAGTTTGCTCAATCTTTATTATATCAATCAGGCCCTTGCTGATGATCCCGATTTCTGGACAACCGAGCCTGACAGTACCATACCAAGCTTCCCTGATTCTGTATATATCAACCGTTTACTTAAAATTCCCTCTATTGTAGATTTGACCTATAATTCAATCGTACGCAGGTATATCGAAGTCTATACAGCCAAACGCCGGAATGCAGTTGAAGTGATGCTGGGACTTTCACAATATTACTTCCCTATGTTTGATGAAATTTTTGATTATTACGGTATACCCAATGAGCTAAAATACCTTTCCGTTATTGAGTCAGCATTAAACCCAAGGGCATATTCCAGAGCCAGGGCCGTTGGCATCTGGCAGTTTATGTATGGCACCGGAAGGCTTTATGGATTAACCGTAAATTCGCTGGTTGATGACAGACGCGATCCGATTAAGTCTACTCATGCCGCAGCACAATTTATGAGAGACTTATATAACATTTATAAAGACTGGACTCTGGTAATTGCTGCTTATAACTGCGGACCCGGAAATGTGAATAAAGCTATAAGGCGTTCAGGGGGCAAAAGGAATTACTGGGATATTTATTATTACCTTCCCCGTGAAACGCGCGGATACGTACCGGCCTATATTGCCGCAACCTATGTTATGAATTATTATAAAGACCATAATTTAAAACCCATGCCAATAGAACTGCCTTTGGCTAATGACACCATTATGGTTACCGAAAATCTGCACCTTTCACAGGTTTCTGAAGTATTAGGAATTCCGCTTCAACTCTTACGTGATATGAATCCGCAATACCGCACCGACATCATTCCCGCGCATGACAAACCCATGGCTCTGATTTTACCCAGGGACCAGGTATTCCGCTTTATAGAAAAAGAAAAAGTAATTTATTCATATAAAGATTCTGTCTTCTTTAATCCTGATAAAATAACTACCAGCCCTACCGTTAATAATCCTAAATATGTTAATGATGTAATTCCTCCTGAAAATTATACAAAACTTATTTATACCGTAAAATCAGGCGATAATCTGGGATATATTGCCGACTGGTATCATGTGCGGATATCTGACATTAAATACTGGAATAATCTGCGATATAATACTATCAGGTCGGGCCAGAAACTGGCTATTTATGTTCCGAAACATAAAGTGGGCAAGTATGATGACATAAATAAAATGTCATTTGAAGAGAAACAGAAAATGATTGGAAAAAGTATTAACAACGCAACTGTAACGACAAACAATAATCATTCAACAGCCAGCAATAACGGTGGATATGTGTACTATGTTGTAAAACACGGCGATACAATCTGGGGTATTGCAAAAAATTTTCCTGGTGTTACCGATAGCGATATTATGAAGCTCAACAATTTAAGCAGTCCTGATAAAATCTATCCCGGACAGAAATTAAAAATAAAACCTAAATAACCTCAGGTTATTTACAGATGAAGCCCTTCAGAATTTTTTTATTTTTTGTTTCAGTTTTCCTGATATTATTCGCAGGGGCACTTTATTTTCCTGAAAAAGGCATAAAACTTCCGGGTAATATTGTTTTAAAATTTTATACAGCACATGACATTTTTACATCAAAAGACACGTCAGTAGTTAATATACAGGAGATATTAAAAAATCAGGCATTACTTAACGATTCAGTGATAGCTGTCATAGCTGATAAGAAAGCCAACCTTGCTGATACGGCCAGATTTATTATTAATGCCGATAGCCTCAGGAAAATTATTATACAGATTGAATACCCTGAAAAAGACAGCACCCTTCTGTATCCGCTGTTTAAAATGCTGAAAGAATTACCAAAATCAGGCCAATTAATCAGAATTATGCATTATGGCGATTCACAAATCGAGGACGACAGAATTACCTCGCTGATTCGTTATAACCTTCAGCATAAATTTGGAGGTTCAGGGATTGGACTTGTACCGGCTTCGCATTTATATCCTTTTGCTTTTTCAATAATACAGGAAAGCTCGGAAAACTGGGAGCGTAATCTGGTTTATGCCAAAACAGATAATCCTTTACCTCACAAACGGTTTGGCGCACTGGCTTCTTTTTGCACCCTTAAGGCTGACCAGTCAGCTCAGGATACCTCGAATTCCCTGGGATGGATAAAATTCAGTAAATCACCTTACTCATACAGTAACACCAAATATTTCAAACAATGTCGTATATTTTGTGGCTATAACACAGAACCCTTTGTTAATGAAATTTACACCGGGAGTGAACTTTATGACGCAGAAATTATACCGCCATCAGGCAAACTGAAAGTTATTAAATGGATGTTCAATGAACCTGTAAGCGACCTGCTTATACAATTTAAAGGATCAGCAGGTCCTGAAGTTTATGGAATTGCACTTGATAATACCTCAGGAGTTGCAGTTGATAATATACCCTTAAGGGGTTGTGCCGGACTGATTTTTACATCTATTGATCAGCAATTACTTCGTGAAATGTATAAAGAACTTAATGTTAAACTTTTTATACTGCAGTTTGGAGGTAATGTTGTACCATATATTGCCGAAAAATATACAAATTATGAGAAATGGTATTGCAGCCAGATAGAACGCCTGAAGGAATTATGCCCTGGCGCCGCTGTATTGGTTGTTGGAGTTGCAGACATGTCTATAAAAGAGAAAGACAGGTTTGTTCCTTATCCTAACCTTGAAAATATTAACAGGGCAATAAAAAATGCAGCATTTAAAGCGGGTGCAGCCTACTGGGATTTACATAAAGCAATGGGAGGCAAGAATTCTATGCCCTCATGGGTTAAGGCAAACCCGCCTCTTGCAACAACTGATTACGTGCACTTTACCCCGCGTGGCTCAAAGCTTGTTGCACAAATGCTTTATAATGCTTTTATTTACGAATACTTTCGTTATGAAAGGACAGGGAAATGATTACTGATGCTGATGCATGCTGAAGTATTAAATATGAAAAACAAACTGAGAAAGCCTGCTGCATTGCTTCTTATTTTAGTAATTTTTGTTTCATCTGCTTCGGCGCAGTCAATTTCTTTGCTTCAGAATACTCATCAATACAGTTTCATTGATTATTCAGCCAATTTTTTTCAACTTCCTGAAGACAGCAATTCATTTCAATTGTTTTTCAATAAATTCAGCGACCTTATCCGCTACGGAAATAAAGAACTTGATATAGTCCATGTAGGCGGTTCGCACGTTCAGGCTGATATTTATACGCACAGAATGAGGCAAAATTTACAGCTATTTACACCGGGTCTCAGGGGTTCAAGAGGTTTTGTCTTCCCCTATAAAATGGCAAAAACCAATAACCCGCTTAACTTTAAAGTAACTTATACGGGCCAGTGGACATCATGCAAGAACACACGGAATACAGAAAACTGTCCGCTTGGACTGTCAGGCGTTTCACTAAGATTACTTGATTCAACAGCTGTTATACAAATAGTTGCCCGTTTTGATTCAACGTCAAATTATGATTTTAATCTGGTTAAAATCTTTTGTAATAAAGAACAGACATTTTTTACCATTCATTTTATTCCTGATTCTGTTGTAATGTCTTCCGGTTATAATGATACACTGGGCTTTTATTGGCTTGAACTTCGGGATTATACAGATACACTTGTTGTTAGGATATCACAGCCTGATACAGTGAAAACCGATCCCGAAATATATGGATTTAGCCTTGAAAACAGCGACCCAGGAGTGGTTTATCATTCAGCCGGAGTTAATGGAGCCACCTTACAGGCATACCTTCAGTGTTCTCTTCTTATCCCTCATCTCAAAGCTTTGCACCCCGATATGGTGATCATTTCAATAGGCACAAACGACGGATATACCAAAAACTTTGACCCTGAGAAATATTATTCAGATTATAAGCAGTTTCTTAAAATCATAAAAGAGGCTGCGCCTGATGCAGCTATCCTGCTTACAGTGCCAAATGACAGCTATTTATATAGGAAATACATCAACAGGAATACCGCTACCATGCGGGAGGTAATTTTTAAACTTGCCGTGGAATTTAATTGCGGTGTCTGGGATTTTTATTCCGTTATGGGAGGCCTTAATTCTGCTGAAGTGTGGTATAATAACGGTTTGATGGGCCGTGACAGGGTACACTTTAATAAGCAGGGCTATTTGCTGAAAGGCGATTTATTGTTTGAAGCATTTATCAGAAGCTGGGAGAGATGTTTAAAATCAGATTAATATGTTGAGAGATACTTTTCGGTAAGGCAAAAAGCCAGACAACTATTAAATTGCATATTTTTCAATATAGAAAGCATGAAATACGTTAACAATAAAAAATATCAATTAACGTGACAGAACTACTTAATAAGGCATTTGTTTTTGATCAGGAATCGCCCATGATTTTTACACGCCTTTATTTCTGGCTTTACTTCCTGGTTGTTATGCTCTTTTTTTCCTTGTTGTACAAAAGAAAGGCCTTGCGCAATTTTTATCTCTTCGCGGTGAGCTATTTCTTTTACTATAAAACAGGAGGGCTATTCGTATTCGTTTTATTGTTCGCAACCATCAGTGATTACCTCATCGGGCATAAGATATTTAATGCCAATAAACCCATTACCAAAAAGCTATGGCTTTCGCTCAGCGTATTTATAAACCTGACTGTATTGTGTTTTTTTAAATATGATTACTTTTTTACCGATACGGTAAATAAATTGTTTCATACTCATTTTGAAGTTGTTACCCATGCAGCGTTGTGGTCAAATCAATTGTTAGGCACACATTTTGATATTGGGAGGATGCTTCCCCCTGTAGGCATATCTTTTTTTACATTCCAAACTATGAGCTATGCCATTGATTTATACCGGGGCCTTATCAAACCTGTTAAAAATCCCTTTGATTATGCCTTTTATGTATCATTTTTCCCTCAACTGGTTGCGGGACCCATTGTAAGGGCATCAGAATTTGTACCCCAATTATATGAAGATACTCAGGTTACCCATGAAGAATTCGGAACTGCTATATACCTGATAATTAAAGGATTATTTAAGAAAATATTCATTGGCGATTATATTGCAGTTAATTTAATCGACAGGGTTTTCGCCAACCCGGCTTCATATACCGGATTTGAGAACCTGATAGGGCTTTATGGGTATTCACTACAGGTTTATTGTGATTTTTCGGGTTATACCGACATTGCCATTGGACTCGCTTTGCTGATGGGTTTTAAGCTGCCGCAGAATTTTAATTCACCTTATAAAGCAAAAAATGTGGGTGAGTTCTGGAAGAGGTGGCATATGTCGCTTTCATCATGGCTTAAGGATTATCTTTACATTCCTATGGGAGGAAACCGTAAGGGCTCACTTTTTACTTTTATCAGCCTCTCTGTAATACTGATTTTTATTGTATTTATTGCAGGTAAACTATGGCTCGTATGGCTTTTTGCTGCCATTATAGGTATTGTTGCAGTTTTAGCAAGGTTATTCCCCGGCCTGAGAGTGACTATTACCACAAATATTAACCTGATGATGACTATGTTGTTGGGTGGATTGTGGCACGGCGCTAACTGGACATTTGTTATATGGGGCGGATTAAACGGACTCGGCCTTGTGATATATAAGTTCTGGCGTAAAATTAGTCCTTATGAAAATTCAAATCACTGGCTGGCAACATTATGGAAAATATTCCTGACATTTAATTTCATTACATTTACCCGAATATGGTTCAGGGGAGAATCAATGCAGGGCACATTAGACCTGCTCAGTCAGGTAAGTAATAATTTCGGATGGGAGCATGTCCCTGCAATGGTAACCGCCTACTGGAAAGTATTTATTATTATGATTCTGGGATATGTGCTTCACTGGCTGCCTTACGACACAAAAGATAAATTACTGAACTGGTTTATTGAAACGCCGGTTTATGCTAAAATATTATTAAGCGCTCTTGTTGTATTCATTATTTACCAGTCGGTTTCAGCCGGTTTACAACCGTTTATTTATTTTCAGTTTTGATTCTTTTTCGAATTAATAATATTCATGATATTTTACCCTGAACTTTCATAAATTTGTGGTTCACTCAACTAATCTTTTAGTCACTATTTACATGGAGATTTTAAAACTGTTACATTCTTTAACAATCGAATTAGATACACTTGATATTCCTTATATGATTACAGGTAGTATAGCCCTTAATTTTTATACTATTGGCCGGGCCACAAGAGATATCGATGTAGTGGTTAATATGCGGGAAGAACATATAGATCGTTTCGTTTCAGGATTAGCTGACTTTTATTTTAATAAGAATACTATAATTGATGAAGTTCAGCGACGGGGAATGTTTAATATTATAGACACTATTTCGGGATTCAAAATAGATATCATTCTGCTCAAAGATCATGGTTATGCCATAGAAGCTTTTAACAGAAGGGTGATATTTGAAAATCTTGGTTTTAGGGTTTACGTTTGTTCTGCTGAAGATCTTATTATCGCAAAGTTATTATGGATACAGCAAATAAAAAGCGACAGGCAAATTGATGATATCAGAATGCTACTGGCCATAGAAGGTTTAGATATGAATTACCTGAGAACATGGTGCAATAAATTACAATTGAATACTTATGGGCTAATTGATAAATGAAAGATACTCCTGACTATATTATAAAAGAACAGATTAGAATTTTTCTTTCTATGCCATTGAAAGAAAGATTCATATTAAATATGGAATTAACAGAGTTTGTTCGCGAAATGGCCCGTAAAAGAATATTAAATCAATTCTCGGGTATATCAGAAAAGGAACTTAAGGCCAAATTATTCAGGCAATTTTACGATGCTGAGTTTATTTCAGAAGAGTTGGAGGAAATATGTAAAATATTGGCAAATAGATAATTTATTCCATTTTATTTCTATACAATATATCAGGAAAACGTATTGTATTACCCCTAATTATTATGCTTCATCACAGGTATCAGATTACCAATTAAAATTAACAGGGACAGTGGAATAAACCAGATTACCCTGGCGCCAAACCGGTCGGTTACCATTACAAGGGAAGCAGTGACAAATGAATTCAGTAAAATACCAATAAACAACATTATTAATAAAGAATTGGTTTTTGGATCGGCTTTTTGTTTAAATAGCAGAATAATCATGATTAAAATTACTGAAATAGCTATTATAATTCTGAAAATGATATTGGAAACGAATAATGATGGTCCTGTTAATAATCCGTTGTTTTGCTTTGATCTGATAAAATCATTTTTCTCATGCGGGAAGTTTTTTACTATTGCTTTATATACCCCCGATTCATAATTATAAGGCCCGTTCCCGTCTCCTGCATTGAATATTATAAGCTGCCTGCATGTTGATTTAACAGATTCAAAAATATGACGAATCAAATATTTTGGCCTTAGCAATGTTTGAAGAATAATAGTTGAATATTCTTCTTTAGCATACTTCCAACGCTTATATTGTTTGTAAACAGGACTATTACTGTTCCACAGGAAATCAGTGGTATTATCAGGTATTGAATCGATACAGTCACATAATTTAAAATGTTTTTCGGGACAGGCTTCCTTAAGGTAACTGATTAGAATTCCGTTTTCAGCCATTCTGCCCATAAAAAACACGTGTTTCGATTTTGCCTGTGGTGCGCTGTTAGGTATAAATGCTATTAATGAAAGCACAGAGGTTATAATAAATTTCTTACGAAAGATTTTTTTGTTGTAATCAGAAATTAGTTTCTTTCTATAAATCAGTATTATTAAAAGTATTAGTATGAAAATGGGTATATGTGATAAATGCGCTGACATAGACAACAAGTACAGAAAGTAAATAAACCATAAATCTGTTTTTTTAATCTCTCCGTTTAAGAAAATATGTATAATAGTAAGTATCCCAATCGATGTAAATACATCTGGCAGAATATTCCCTGTTACGTATGGAAGAGCAGTAAGCATGGAAAGGCAGGACATGCCGATAATGCTGAATAACCTGTAATTTTGGACTTTAGTAAAATTTCTGAATAACAAAATCAGTAAATAAGACAATATCAGATTCTGAAAGAAAACGACAAGCTATAAGGAAAAACCGTTCAGACTGGTTAACAAAATAAAGAAACCGTATGTCATTGGCCTGTCGCTTAGGGAGGATAATTCAAAACCTGCTCTCATATAAGCCGCAGAATCAGAATAGAGAATGGGATAACCATTATACAGAGCCGCTCCACAGAAAAGCAAAGCACCAATAATAGCAATAAATAAATTATGTAAATTCGTTTTGATACTCATAAATGGGTTTTGTGTATTTAACTATAAAAAGCAGAAATAAAATTAATATATATCTATATAGCATTTTGCCCTTTAATTGTTTTTGTTATTTAAAAAATTTGCTTAAGTAATTATCCTACCCATTTTGCGAGAGAGAACCTATCAAGAAGAGAAATTTGCATAATTATGTTTGTAAGATATAATGAAGCCCAAAAATAATTTTTATAAGGCGATTTTAACAAAACATAACTGCCATAGTATAAATTTACCAAAATAGATGATAGTTTCCAAGTAGTTCATTCCATTAAATGATTTATAGATTCCTAACATCATAAAAACTGCAATATAAACACCAGATACCAGAAAAATAATATTTCTTGAATATTGTATTTGTTCAAAGACATAATTTAGAAAAATTAGAAAGAAAACTGTTGAAAGGAGATACCGGTTGGCTGCCATCATTGAGGTACCTCCGGCACCATCATTGCCATTGAAAAAAAGGATCGAACAAATTGCCATAGCATGATAAACATAAGAAAAAACATTATGTCTGAGGTATAAAATATTATTCCTATTAGTAATAAACCTGTTAATCAATAAGTAACATAAATAGGCTATGGAAAAAGTCCCTACAAGTAAGGCAAAGCCATCAATCCATAAAAGACTTACTCCGTCCCATGTAGTTAACGGAAAGACAGGCAAGTGAAATACGCGTTTCCAATGAATACTTTGTGCTTTAAAATAGGCTAACCATACACCTGTTTCATGCCATTATATGATAATAACGATTAACAATCCCAGCAATGTGAAAAAACTGTAAAGTATAACGTTTTTAAATGTTGCTTTCCAACTTTTAAAGCATAGCATTTCCATGATTATTATTGCAGGAATAAAGAAAATGGCAGTCGGCCTTGTCATTGACGCAAAAAGAAAACCAATACAAGCAAGGTAATAGTTTTTCTTAACTAATCCGTAAATAATCAATGAGGAAAAAAAGAAGAAAAAGGCTTCGGTGTATGGCACATACATGAAAAAAATACTAGGTATTGATAAAAAAAGCAGTGCAATCCGATTATTAATATTAAGGGCTTTTACAATTATGATTAGACTGGATAGGAATAATAGGGCATTAATTAAACTAATTCCACCTGGCCCGACTCCCAAAAATCGCCAAGTGTAAGAAAAGAAAGGAAAAAACCCGCTATTGCTGTATGTTTCCGCACTATATAAATACCCATTTTCACGAATACTGTTGTACCAGGCAAAATCCCATTGTTGCAATTCATTCCAATTATGGATTTGGTGAAC
>JAJUGM010000105.1 GCA_029268165.1 Bacteroidota bacterium | reverse complement strand
ATATTCAAGGGTTACTACTTCACCTCCCATAGCTTTTACAATGTCATAGCCGGCAATTTCTTCGGGTTTATAATCGCCTCCTTTAACAAGGATATCAGGTTTAATATGCTCTATCAGTCTGTAGGGAGTATCTTCATTAAAAATGACCACTGCAGAAACAAAATGCAGTGAAGCCAGTATTAAAGCTCTCGAATCCTGATCCATAACAGGCCGGTTATTTCCTTTAAGCTTTTTTACGGATTCATCCGAGTTTAAACCGATAATAAGTTTATCACCGGCATCAGCCGCTTTTGATAAATAAACGATATGGCCCTTATGCAAAATATCGAAACAACCGTTGGTGAATACGATCTTTTGTTTCTTAAACCTTGCAAGCGCAAGCCATGAATCAAGTGATTTATCGTCGAGAATTTTTGCTTTTATGGTTGACAAATGACTCATCATGTAAAAGAAATATTGCTGTGTAATAATTATTATAATTCTATTTAATTTTATTATCGGTTGGATCAGGAAATATGATAACCGGCTTATGTTTTTTGGCTTCCTCAAAATCCATCATTGCAAAAGATAAAATAATAATAATATCACCGATTTGTGCTTTTCGCGCAGCGGGGCCGTTGAGACAAATAGTGCCCGAGCCTCTTTTACCTTTAATAACATAGGTTTCAAGTCGTTCGCCGTTATTAATATTAATTACCTGGACCTTCTCATTCTCAATCAGATTAGCTGCATCCATCAGGTCCTCGTCAATTGTTATACTGCCAATATAATGCAGATTTGATTCAGTAACAGAGACCCTGTGAATTTTTGATTTTAATACTTCAATATTCATAATTGCCAAAATTACTAATAAAAAATAATATTATCTATCAACCTCACTTTGCCCACATGGACAGCTATGCATCCAACCTTACCACCCCTATCGTGCCATGTTTTAACCGGTTGCAGGGTTTGTTCGTTTACTATTTCAAAATATTCAACTATCAGAAAAGGGTCGTTATTAATTGTTTTGATCACCGCTTTTTTTAGTTCGGATATTGTCATGGATGACGCAGCTTGTTGAGCCCAGAATAATGTTTTTGAGATAAGAGTTGCATGCTTTCGTTCGTCATCAGAAAGACGCTTATTCCGCGAACTTAATGCCAGACCATCGGGCTCGCGTACGGTGGGACAGGCAACAATTTCAACAGGGTATTGATAATCGGTCACCAGTTTTTTAATTATAGCCAGTTGCTGAAAATCTTTCATACCGAAATATGCACGGTCGGGCATAACAATGTCAAAAAGTTTTGTTACTATCTGAGCTACGCCATTAAAATGCCCAGGCCTGTATTTGCCTTCCATCACTTTATCGAGGTTACCGAAACTGAAAACTCTTAAATCGGGCTCAGGGTACATTTCCTTTTCATTAGGCACAAGTACAAAATTACATCCTTCTTTTCTCAGTAATTCCAAATCGGCATCCAGTGTCCGGGGGTAATTTATCAGGTCTTCTTTGTTATTAAACTGGGTGGGATTGACAAAAATACTGGCAACAGCAATATTGTTTTGTTTTTTTGCATACTGGAGTAAGGATATGTGACCGGCATGCAATGCTCCCATAGTCGGCACGAAACCTATTGAATTACCCTTCTTTTTAAGAATCAGCATCTGCTGATTCATTTCTCGTCGCTGGTAAAAAACTTCCATGATAATTTATTGCTGTCAGCAAATAATAAGTCGTATTAATGATCAGATTCTGGACTGATATTCATCCGTTATGTAAAATATACTGCATGCAGTTTTACAAAAAACCTCATATGTTAATGAACATACGAGGCCACAGGGTTAATGATCTGTTGCCCTGCTAGGACTCGAACCTAGACTTTTCTGATCCAGAGTCAGACGTGTTAGCCAGTTACACCACAGGGCAGTGTTGAATTTTTTAAAATAGTTTTAATCACAAAAGCACGCAAAAATATGAATGATATTCTTTATTTCAAAATATTAAAGTCAGTATATTCAATATATCAGCTTTTAGCAGCAATTTTAGCCCATTCGTCTTTCAGTGATACAGTACGGTTAAATATTAATTTTTCACCGGAAGAATCCTTATCAAAACAGAAATACCCCAGGCGAAGAAACTGAAATTTATTATTGCGGTCATCCTTCAGTAAATGAGGTTCAGCCTTTGCCATAATAATTTTAAGTGAATCGGGATTGAGATTGGATAGCCAGTTTTTCCCTTCTTCAACATCGTCAGGGTCAGCTTTTAAAAAAAGTCTGTCATAAATTCTTACTTCTGCATCAATAGCATGATGTGATGATACCCAATGTATGGTACTTTTGACTTTTCTGTTTGCTCCCTGCATTCCACTACGGGTTTCGGGATCATAAGTACAGTGTATTTCCCGGATTGTTCCGTTAGCAGGATCTTTGACAACTCCGGTGCATTTAATAATATATGCATTTTTCAAACGCACTTCCTGTCCGGGCGTAAGCCTGAAAAATTTCTTGGGGGCGTCCTCCATAAAATCGTCACGTTCGATAAAGAGTTCTCGGGAAAAAGGTATGGTACGTGAGCCTGCCGCCGGATCTTCAGGATTGTTTTCCGATTCAAGCATTTCAACCTGACCTTCAGGATAATTATCAATTATAACTTTTACAGGATTCAGGACCACCATCCTGCGAAGCGCAATTTTGTTGAGATGCTCTCTGACACAATATTCCAATAATGAATGTTCAATGGTATTTTCACGTTTGGCCACGCCGACAGTTTCGGCGAAATTTCTGATGGCTTCAGGTGTGTAACCTCTTCGTCTTAATCCCGAAATGGTTGGCATACGGGGATCATCCCAGCCACTGACATAACCTTCATTGACAAGCTGTAATAGCCTTCTTTTACTCATCACCATGTAATCGATGTTGAGCCGGGCAAATTCAATCTGCCGCGGCCGGTAGTTGCCTTCAACAATCTGGTCAAGGCACCAGTCATATAAAGGCCTGTGGACTTCAAACTCTAACGTACAAATGCTGTGTGTAATGCCTTCGATGTAGTCTGACTGGCCGTGAGCCCAATCATACATAGGGTAAATACACCATTTGTTACCCGTGCGATGATGATGGGCATGTTTTATGCGGTAAAGAACCGGATCGCGCATATGCATATTGGGAGAAGACATATCGATTTTTGCCCTGAGCACTTTTGTGCCGTCAGGGAACTCTCCGTTGCGCATACGTTCAAATAAATCGAGGTTTTCTTCTATTGACCGGTTCCGGTAAGGGCTTTCTTTACCAGGCTGGGTGGGCACACCACGAAGTTCTGATATTTCTTCCGCACTTGCTTCATCGACATAGGCCTTACCATTTTTAATCAGTTTAACAGCCCACTGGTAAAGCTGGTCAAAATAATCTGAGGCATAAAATTCCCTGTCTTCCCAGTCAAATCCCAGCCAGCGAATATCTTCCTTAATGGATTCAACATATTCAATGTCTTCGGTTACCGGATTGGTATCATCAAAGCGTAAATTGCACTTTCCGTTATATTTTAATGCCAGTCCGAAATTAAGGCAGATTGATTTGGCATGGCCTATATGCAGATAACCGTTAGGCTCAGGAGGGAACCGGGTATGAACCCGTCCGTTATTTCTGTTATTACGAATATCTTCTTCAATGATTTCTTCAATGAAATTCAGTGTTTTATCGTTTTCAGCCATCCCAGTAATAATAAATTTTTTTCAAGCAGGTTACAAATGTAAAAAATAAACTATTTTATTATTATTAAGATGAAAAAGTTTATTTATTTAGTCATTACAATTAAGCGGTTAACCTTATGGGAGAAATCATGCTTGAAAATATGGAGTTTTATGCCCATCACGGGCATTTTGATGAGGAACAAAAAGTGGGAAACCTCTACAGGGTGAATATTAAAATTGATACTGATCTGGAAAAGGCATCCGGAACTGATATGCTGGACGACACCATTGATTACAGCATCATTTATCAAATAATTAAAAAACAAATGCAGATACCTTCAAAACTTATGGAGCATGTTGCAGGACGAATCATTGATGCTGTGTATGCTAATTTCACTAAAATCGAAAAAATAACGTTAAAAATTACCAAATTAAATCCGCCTTTAGAAGGTAAAACTGAAGGGGTAAGCATTGTTTTAAGCCGTTAATAGAAGCTTTATGAAAGGAGCTGCGATTAAAATATGTCCGAAATGCGGAAAATCCTTTGCCTGTTATGGAGAAAAGGATTGCTGGTGTGAAAATGCCAGAATTAATAAAAGGGAGATGATGATAATTATGCAAAATTTTGATGACTGCCTGTGTCCAGAATGCCTGAAGGGATATGAGTGTAACGATTGATTTTTTGTATGCCGGGCCAGGACATTTGAATGCATCGAAACAGTATTTTTCAGAAGAGCGATAATATGAGGCTTTAGATGTAAGTGCCTTAATTTGAAAAATAGAAATATTTTTTACCTTTGCAGACAGAAAAAGGACTTATGGTCGAATGGTTAGTCCCGAAGGAGTCGGGGAAAACCATTTCATGATAAGGACAGTAAATGAATAAAAAAGGTCTCTTGGCCGAGTGGCTAGGCACAGGTCTGCAAAACCTTGTACGGCGGTTCGAATCCGCCAGAGACCTCAGCTTAAACCCTTTCTGAATGCAGAAAGGGTTTTTGCTTATAAGTACCTGTCAATTTTTATTCGTATTTTGCGTTTTAATGAATAAAAGTATTATCTTTAACTTAACTGTGAATCAACACTTTATTTTATTATGAAATTATTATTTTTTGTAATCTGGATATTATTTTCCTTTTTTATTTCATGCCTTAATGCTCAGCAGGATTATACCAGCTTTAAAATTGAAACTTTCGGAGGCTACGTTTCCGCAAATGCCATACCTTTCTGGCTACGGTCAAATAATTTTGGCAGTGTTCCTTTAAATGGAATTTCAGGGGGATTTATTGGTTCTGCCAGAAAAGATTACATGACAGACAAACAGAATTTTTTTAACTGGGGGGCTGGTTTTGAAGGCCGGTTCAATGCCGGAAGTGAAATTGGTTTTACTCTTATTGAAGGATATGGGAAGGTAAAGTTAAGTATTTTTGAGCTTTTTGCCGGACGCGCAAAAGAAATAATGGGTTTGTGCGATACATCACTGACAAGCGGACCATGGGCGGTTTCGGGTACTGCATTAGGCATTCCAAAAATTCAGGCAGGTATTCCCGAATTTTACAGTATTCCAATTTGGGGAAATATTTTTGCTTTTAAAGGCCAATATGCTCATGGCTGGCTTGGTAATAAGCAAATGTATTCGGGAGATACTGCTCAGGTTAATATTAAAACCTATTTTCACCAGGTTGCTTTATATGGCCGACTGGGAAAACCCCACTGGAAGATGAAGCTTTATGGAGGTTTCAGCCACCAGGCAATATGGGGTCATGAGGAGGAATATTATAATGAGGATTTCACTTTATCATGGTTTGAAACCTATTTATATGTAATCACCGGTAAAAGATATGATAAGGGTGTCATTCAATCTACAAGGCTTGGAAATCATCTGGGCTCAATTGACTTGGGATTGGAATATCAGTTTAGTGCTATAAAATTATTTCTCTACCGGCAGAATTTTTATGAAGCAGGGGCGCTTTACCATTTGGCCAATATTCAGGACGGATTGAACGGAATCAGCATTGAGCATAAACCGGATAGCAGTAAAATTTTCCGATGGGAAAAAATTGTTTTTGAATTTTTATACACCAAAAATCAGGCGGGAGAACCGTGGTCGCCGCCCACGCCTTCACCTTATGAAAATTACTATAATCATTATCAGTACGCTGAAGGCTGGTCATATAAAGGAATTGGACTTGGAACACCTTTTATCACTTCCAGAAAATATGTTCGAAGTGATTTGCCGGCAGTTACCTGGCAATATTTCACCAATAACCGGGTTATGGCTTTTCACTTTGGATTTGCTGGCGGCATGCAAAAATGGGCATATTTATTAAAATTATCCTGGTCAACGAATTATGGAACTTATTTTACAACTGACCAGGAGCAAACTACCGATATACCCAATCCGGGCAGTTATGGAGTTTTTGGCGAACAAAAACAATTTTCAGCATTTCTGGAGGTTCATCGTCCGATAAAAAACGGCTTTTCGGTAGGCAGTATGCTCGCTTTTGATACAGGGAATCTGTTATATAATTCTAGCGGTATATTTTTAAATTTAGCCAAGTCATTTTAAAAAAAACATACCTTGAGGCAATATTAGCAATCATTTAAAATTTAACTATATTTGTTAGAAAGACTCCATAAACCAAACCGTTATGAAATTGAATAAACTGTTTATTCCCGATCCTAAGGATTTAATTCTTCCTTCAGAAGCAGAATACATAAGCGCTTTACAGGGTATCAAGAAAGATCAGTTTGAAGAAATCAGAATTTTAAGTACAAACTTAAAATTTTTAAAGGAGGAAAGAGGCAGGATTTACCGAAGCATTCAGCTTAGGTTTGTTTTATTACTGCTTCCATTAACGGTTCTGATTTTTGGTTTTTTTCAGGCATTTAAACTTCCTGTCTGGGTGCATGCCTTGTGCTGGGTAATATTAGGCGCTTTTATTGTTATTGTTGTAGCAGGGTTGATAAACTATAAAAATAATAAACGTTCCGTTAAAGAAACTGAAGAAAGTATTAACACCCTTATGGGCTTCAGTCAGGCTCATACACCTTCGGAATATTTCAGCAAACTTATTGAAATTAATGTAAATAATTTAGAAAAATATTACAGGCAGGTTAAAACGCATACTTCATTATCTTTTACCTTTTCACTTATTGTTGGATTGCTAGGATTCGGACTTATTGTCACCGGAGTGGCAAACGGAATAATCAATGATGTTAAAAAAGATTACATTACCTATTTATCCGCTGCTTCGGGCATTATCATAGAGTTTATTGCAGGCATATTTTTCTACCTGTATAACCGCACAGTCAGGCAGTTAGCCGAATATCACGATAAACTTATTGAAGTACAAAATATTTTGGTTTCATTTCAGTTAATTGATATTGTAAAAGATGATGATAAAAAGAATTCGATCATTGAAAACATGATAGGGTATCTGGTCGGAGGCAAGGGAAAAAATGCTGGTGACCATTGATTAATTTAACCCACTGAAAAGTAAAATATTAGTTTACAAAGATTCCAGGAAGAATCTCAGTGGTTTATGATTTATGAAAGTATATCCGGTTTAATTATTTTGTTTGAATGATGAAATCTACATCAAAGAAAACCTTATTAATAATTATTATAGTTTATTGTGCTGTTTTAATGCATGGGCAGCATTTTACAGTAAAGGAGTTTAACAGAAATAAGGCTAAAACAAAAACTACTGCCGATTCACTTTATTTAATTGAAACAGGATATACGACAACAGGCATTGTGCTGAAACTTGCAAAAGATGAAAATCTTATAGGGTCTTATATAATAGTTAATAGGGACACATTATATTTCACTGAAGGTGAAGAAAATGCAACTGACAACAAACAAAAATTCAGTAATCTGTTAACTTTCAGTTCTCCTGTTGAATCATTCTGTTTTTTCCCGGGATTGATAAAGGGGAATATTGAGTTTTATTATATTAATGCACAGAATGAAACTAAGGAGGTAACGAGCCGGCCTTCAAAAAAAAAAAAGATGCAGGTTGTTCCGAACCAGACATGATTGAACAGGCCTTCTGGAGGGAGGGCCTTTCAGAGCCTGACTACATAAGAATCAACAATAAAGTGCATCATATTATTGTTCATCATTCTGCAGGGTCAAATATTGATACGAATTATACCCTTACGGTTAGAAATATTTATATATATCATAATGAAATTCTTGGATGGTCAGATATTGGATATAATTATCTTATTGCTGCCAACGGGGCAATATATAAAGGCCGCGATCCTGAAGGCCTGGAGCAGGATAATGTTCTCGGAGCTCATTTTTGCAGTTACAATTCTGGAACAATGGGCATTTGTGTTATGGGTACTTTTACTGATATATGTCCAACAAACGATGCCATAAACTCATTAATAACTTTGATAAACTGGAAAGCAGGTAAAGACAGTCTCAATCCTTTAGGAAATTATCCGCATACGCTGAATGTCAGTTTGCCTGTTATTGCCGGGCATCGCGACGGATGTTCAACAGAATGTCCGGGTAGCTGTTTGTATCAGTTACTGGACAGTATTAGGCGTGAAGTGATGAAAGTTTTTAATACCTGTGGTTTTGTGTATAAAACCATTGAAACCGGTGCAAAATACCTTCATCATGCTGAAGCTGTATTTTGCCATGGCCATGATGTTGTTTTTATACAATCTGATGGTGAACCGATTATTCAGATACATTTATTTAATCTTTCAGCAAGAAAAATCAGGCTGCACTACGAGTTTTTAGCACCTGACAGGTTAGTTTTTCCCGCTTTTGATCTTTCACCGGGTATTTATATTATTAAAATTTATTTTAGAAACGGGGTTTATACTGATAAACTGGTAATTCTGAAATAGATTAAGATGATGTCCTTTTAACCCGAATTTATCATTAGCCTTATTTTTCTAAGTTGGGTCGCTTCTTTCCTAATAACTAATCCGGGTTTAGACATTATTTGCAAATTTAAATAACGCAACCATTCTTCATTTTTAAGCATCAGATATTCATGAAAAATGGTGTTAAATTATTGTAAAAAATTTAGGGTTCAGCGATAGGCGCAACAGATATAAACGTTCCATGGGAATTTCAGGAACGAAAAACCCCGGCAATCAGGCACCGGGGTTTTTTAATTGAGTGAAGCCATCTGAGGTTCTATTATGATCATGTTCCAGTTTCTAAGAACGTTTATTGCATGTTTTATTTCACGCCGTCCATCTTCTTCAGAATAGGCATATTTTTTTATAACGGTTTTCAATATGTAACTAAGACGCTGTTTTCGATATGCAGCTAATAAAATATCGGCATATAAATCAGAAAATTCATATTTTGATTCTGTCCCGTTTTTAATAGAAGATAAGATAACAATGCCGTTAGATGATCTTTTAAGCTTAAATTCAGGGTTTATCTTAATAATTGTATTATCAAAATCAGAGCTCGAAACGGGCAATAACATGAAGAATGAAAATACAAAAAGAAAAAACGCCTTTATATTACCCCAATTTGTCATAAGAAATTTATTAAGCATTAATATTAAAACACTCAGGCATCAAAAAGGTTCGGAAAAAGAATAAAATCATGAAGAAAAAGGTACAATAAAATAAAGATACGATAATTTTGGCTCATTATTATATTAATTTGAAATTATATTTTTTATTCATGCGTATTGCCATTATTCATCATCATTTATACCCCGGGGGTGTTACAAAGGTTATTAAATCACAACTTCATGCACTATTTATGATTCATCCTGAAATCAGGATATCTGTTTATAGCGGCACGAAACAAACAAATGATGATAGCCTGAGGCAGGTAAACTTTTATAATGAACAAATATTTCAGTATTTACCGGGAGATATTAATAAAGAAAATGCAGTGCTAATTTTTCAAAATATAGCTTATTATTTAGACAGGATTGCTGAAGAAAATGATATACTCCATTTTCATAATCTTAATTTGGGCAAGAATCCTTTGCTTACGCTTGCGGCTTATCATCTTGCAAAACGTGGTGTTTGCATTGTTAATCATTGCCATGATT
>JAJUGM010000104.1 GCA_029268165.1 Bacteroidota bacterium | reverse complement strand
GATGTATGGACTCCTTTATTGATAATGTCCATTAGCTCGTCTCTTTCTTCTTTTGTTAGTGTTACCTTGTATTTTCCCATGGCGTTTTTTGCCAAAGATACAAAATATTTACGTCATATTATATATGACATGACACTAGTAAAGGTTATCTGATTGAGTTATATGCATTAAAGGAAACGGGCGTTTATAATCAAACAATTAAAAATACAAATTATTATCAACCTGAAATTAAATTGGTTGGTAATTCTGATTTTACTATGGTTTATCCTCACTATTATGCGCCAATTCCATATTCTGTTACAAACGATTTAACAGATCCTACTGGAAATTATAAAAATCCTGCATATCATTTTACCGGTGGTCTCGAATGGATCTTATATACTGCTGATAATTTAACAGCTCAATATCAAGTCTATAATTTTGATGTAGGATATGTTGATCATGGTACATATTCTAATTCTATATGCACTAAAGAAGGTTTAGAATGTACAACAAGATTTACTTATGGCTTTGCTGCAGCTTATGGGGGAACATCAAATATTCAGACAAAGGAGATTTATCTTGAGGAGACAGATGCTTCTTATCCGGCATATATCTATATAAAAACCGGTATGGCTGTTCACCCCATCTTTCTATTCTCAATTATTGACAGATTTAGGCCACGTAATACAGCCTTAACAGTAAATGTTAGACACAAGAAATTTTTGGGTTCAGCTTCGTTGTCTACAAATGAATCACTGACCATTCAGCATCCTTTATTTTGGAGTGGCCAACCAACTTCTCAGTATTCTCAATATTCAGTATCCTTTCAGGTAAAACTGGCAAGTGAGGGGGATGCATCATACAGAAATATAAATTTTGATGAGTGTCTTAACAATACAAATGTTAATATTTCCTTTCAAAGTATTGTAAATGCTTTTGGCTCTGAATCTTTTTTTATGGGTAAGGAGTGCCAGATTCGCATCGAACAAACATTGGGCAGCTATACTACCACAACAATACCACAAAGTTTCTATTATTTACCAAATTTGGATGTAACCCGCACAGCGTTAATAAATCCAAGATGTACCGGAAGTAACGATGGTTCAGTTACCGTAAGAGTAGATAACCTTCCTAATACCTCATCTTCATTTCTTTATCTGGTATATCAATATGGAACAACGGCCGGAACAAGCATAAATAATATTCATCCTGAAGATAGAAGCATAAGTTGGAACGGGAAAACATTATGGTTTCAGACGGCATTAAGAGGGGGAAACAGTGGTGAACCAATTCCAGGCAATACAATTAACATTACTGGTCTAGGTAAAGGGGTTTATAAAATAAAAGTTTATTGTCTGGCTGAAGGTAAAAGATATTTTCCTGATTCTTTGATTGTGGAGTTAATAGACCCTCCACAATTAAAGAATAATTCATATGCTTCTAACAACTGGAACGGTTTTCAGGTTACAACCGGAGCAAATGTTGGTTATATAACACTTAATGCTGAGGGAGGTACGCCATATTATAACAGTTATAGTTATTCAACAGATAAAGGTCAAAGCGGGACATTTATTCCGGTAAATGCACAGAAAATATCAGTACCTATTATCAGTGAAATAACAAATGTTTTTGTAACAGTTAAGGATTATAATAACTGTTCTGCTTCTAAAACTATAGTCCTAAAAAAACCACCTGATTTAAAAATTGATAGTCTAAGATCTACTGATCTTAGCTGTAACAGTAATGATATTGGTTTTACCAATAACGGAAGTGTTGAATTTAATATTTCAGGCGGTGTAAGAAGATACTACATCAAGGGCTCAAGAACTTTTAACAACACAACTTATAAATTCAATTATTACATTGGTGATTCAACCCATTTCATTAGAAATACATTACAAATAGGTAATTATGATGTGTATCTGACAGATAGTTCAATAAGCGACACAACTGGCTTAAAAGTACCAAGAAAAACATTTACTATTGGAGAGCCTGAAAGATTAGTTATAAATGACATAACAATACCAGCTATCCTTTGTTCAAACGATAGTGCTGAGGCTATAATTATTTCATCGAATAATAATATCAGTTATCGATATAAGCTTGGAAGTAATATAAAAGAACAATTAAATAACACTTTTACGGGATTAATACCGAAAGCGACTTATATCTTTGATATTAGCAGAAATAATTGTTATTCACAACCGGTCTCAAAAACAATGCCCAAGCTCCCTCCCCCCATCACCATTACCACTTTAATTAACAGACAGGCTTCATGTGCCAATGCATCAAACGGCTCAGCCAGAATAGCCATCAAGGGCGGAACCCGGAACGGAACCCATTATACCATCACCGGACTGAGTGATACATTAAACTGGCTCAATGATTCAACTTTCAATTACGAAAACAGGCCTTATGGTAACTATACTTTTAGTGTAAAAGATTTTAACCAGTGTATTGCCCAAGACTCCTTTAAAATTGATACCATTACCAATAGAATGGAAATGCTTGCCCCTGCTGCAACACCTGTTTCATGCGAAGCCCGAAGCAACGGCAGCATAACCGCTTCGCTTGATACCTCAAAGAAACTTGCCTGGCCTTATACTTATGAATTCAGGAACACGACTACAGGGACAACTGACGTCAGAACCGGAATTACTGTAACCAATTACACCATGGGCGGATTAAGCGAGGGAAATTACCTGGTGAAAATTACCGATAATGATCATTGCAGCAGTATTAAGTCGGTTGCTGTTACGGTGCACCCCAATACACTCACGTGGGGAGCCAAACCCTATGTCACGCAAAACACCTCATGTCCGGGTATCAGTAATGGTGCGCTTACCGCAACAGCCAGTAAAGGATTTGTTTCGCCCAACTATATTTATAAACTTTCACGCCCCGGTATGGATACCATGGTTGTAGCCGCCACGGGCAGCGCTACTTTCACAGGCCTTGCTGCTGCCGGTAACTACGTGTTAAAAGTTACTGACGACAGTGCCTGCTCTGTCTCACAAACTATTACTATTAATGCCAATGCCAATCCGGTGGCCATAACCGTTACCGAAAAGAAAGACCAATACTGCGATGAGGTAACAAACGGTTCCATCAGGGTAAATGCCGCAAGTGCCGGACATACAATCAGTTCTCTTGTGCTTGTCCATCCCGGGAACAGTGAAGAGCTGCTTGCCGCATCAAATAATGCATACAGAAATAACCTTCCTGCCGGCAATTATACTGTTAAAGCCAAAGACGACCAGGGGTGCATGGCAAATACACCACTGACGATAGGTAACTTAAAAAATTATCCTGTTGCACGCTTTTTGTCTATCGATTCGGTTGCCTGTGCTACTGCTGTCAATGGTAAGCTAAAGGTCACAGCCAACCAGGCCTATTATGCCGGCAATTTAACCTTCAGGCTGGGTGCAACCACCTTATCATCGCCCGACAGGGTGGTGGAGTTTACAGGCCTTGGCGCCCGGACATCGCCGGCAAATAAATATGTGCTGAGAATAACCGACAGTATAGGGTGCTCAAAAGATACGGCTTTCAATTTTTATCCTGTAGCAAAACCGGTATCAATTGCCGGTTACAGTTTCACTCCGGCAAGTTGCGTAAAGGCGGCCAATTCGGCAATTAACCTGCAGGCTGCCGGTGGTAAGCTACCTGATCCGGGGTATTATTTTGTTCTCAACGGAACCGATACCCTGGCAGGCCAAACAGTTACTTTTACAAATCAGCCTGTTAAAGGGAATAACCGCGTGGTGCTCTATGACAGGTACGGCTGCAGCGCATCGGCCGGACCGTTTTGGTTTCCTGTTCGCAGCGACAGCCTTAATATTACAACAGGCACCATAACCAACGCATCGTGCCCCGGCACATCCAGTGGCAAGGTGGCTGTAACTGCACTCAACGGTAATCCCTTTACTTACGGATTTATGTATAAGGTTTACAGCATGCCATCCCAAACGGTTGTCAGCCAGCAGAAGGGCTTGCGCTCGCAGATCCTTGGCGGTCTGGCCAAAGGCGACTATGTCATTGAAGTGGCCGATAAAGACAACTGTGCAGCCATGTCGCCCATTGTAACCATTAGCGAGCCCGAACCTGTTGAACTGAGTATCACCCCGGGTTATGTGGCCGACAAGGGGGCATCAACCGGATGGGCTAATGCAGTAATCAGCAAGGGTAACGGTAAGTATCATGTTGAATGGTACCGGGGCAACACGGTCAACCCCGGCAGTCTGATCAGTACTTCAGTAACCGGTTCAACATCGGCGATAGCCTCACAACCTGCCGGTACTTATCTGGTGCGGGTTCAGGATACCGCCCTTTGCAACTACTGGGGTACAAGCTGGCTAAGCAGGACTTTCGTTATTGCTGAGCCTGAAAAAAGTTTAAGCCTCGAGGCTACAGTAAAAAATGTACGTTGTTATGGCGAATCGAACGGTGAAATTGAACTGAAACCATCAGGAGGGTGGGGTAATAATTACCGGTTCGGCACTAGCCCCGGAAATATTAATTTAGTTTCTCCGGTGTTTACAGGTTATGCCGCCGGAAGTTATACTTTCTATGTTAAAGACACAGCCGGTGTTGTAAAATCGGCCGGATTTTCAATAAGTCAGCCTCAGCAACTCCAGGCCGGCATAGCAGCTACGAAAGATGCTCTGTGTTACGGCTCAGCCGACGGCGAGGCAGAGCTTAGCATAACAGGCGGAAATGGCAGTTATGCTGTTTCTACTGATGCGGTTAACTGGAGCCCCGGAATGAAAAAAACAGCATTGACAGCCGGATCATATATAATTTATGTACGTGACTTGCTGGGCTGTGAAACCAATTTAACAGCCCATATCAGCCAGCCCGATCAGTTAATTTTAACCGACACTGCTGTTACCAACACACAATGCCTGAAGAATGAAGGGGCCATTGTGATTAGCGCTGGTGGCGGAACACCCCAGTATGATTATTCATGGTACAACGGGGCTGACCTCATTCAGCAGGGAGGAAACCGCATTGAAAACCTTTACTCAGGCGTTTATACCCTGAAGATTACCGATGCGCATGGGTGCGAATTGGTATCCGACCTGTATGTCAGCGACCTTACCGATCTTGCAATAGAATCGGTTGACACCAGGCCGGTATCGTGCTGGCAGGGCAATGACGGATATGCTTCAGTGAAGGTGCTGAAAGGTACCCCGCCTTACAGTATCACATGGCCAGGTAATACTGAGGGAGAATCAGTGTCGAACCTGCGTGCCGGAACTTATATTGTTTCTGTGTATGACAGTGAGGGTTGTAAAGTATTCAATGAATTTACCATAACTATGCCTGACAGCCTGTGGGCTCAGCTCACCGAATTTCAGCCGCCGCTCTGCAAAGGCATAGCCGATGGCATAATCAGAGTAAATGCCATGGGTGGCACTCCGGGATATACATACGCATGGAGTACAGGGCGCAAAGACAATATCCTGCGCAATGCCGATGCAGGCACATACCGCCTGCTGATTACCGATGCCCATAACTGCCAGCGTGAGTTTAGCTTTACGCTGAACTATCACGAAACGCTGAAAAGCGATATGCCAAATGATATTACATTGTGCCGCAACGCTTCCAGCCCGCTTTCTCCGGGTGAATACCTGTTTACACAATGGCGCAAGGACGGAAAATACTTTTCTTCTGAACCTATGATTGAAGTTACCGAAGCAGGGAACTACTCGGTGGAGTTTGAAGACTACAGGGGTTGCACAGGGACAGACACCATCAGAGTAACACAGTCGGAACAACTGATGGAAGCCCAATTTCTGATGGCTTCCGTAATATCGCTTGCTGACACGGTAATCATCTTTGAGGCTTCCCAACCTGTGCCTGATTCCATCAGAATTATACTGCCTAAGGGTCTTAATGTAGTTGACAGCGGGCAATATTACCGCTATGTTACTGCAAGCGATACAGGTACGTTCAGTATAGGCCTCATTTCCTATAACGGCAGCTGCCAAGATGTTATCACCAAACAGCTTACAGTAGTTTTGCCCGGCGATATTATGAAAAGTACCGGAAAATTCAACAGGTTGATTCATTCGTTCACCTTAAAGCCCAACCCCAACCATGGCACCTTTAACCTCAATATCCTACTGAACAGGCAATCTGATGCAATCATACGTATTGTATCATTTGGCACAGGCAATACGGTTGCCATTCGAAAACTCAGTGGCGGCAGCACCTACGATGAAATCTTTAACCTGAGTAACCTGATACCGGGCACTTACCTTGTTAATCTGCAGGCAGGCGATGAAATGCAAAATTTAAAAATGATTGTGTATTAATCAAAAAAATGAATCTCATCAAAATTCCATATAAGCCAATATACCTGCAGCGGCTGATACTGCTACTAATCTTTTTTATAGCTGGCTGGCCTTTTTCTTTTGCCCAGGAGCTGAGTAATATCGGCAAATCGCCGTTGCTTACCACCAGTGGAGGCATATCATTAAACCAGGTATTTTATCATTCAGGCGACACTTTATCACAGCGCAATCCTTATTCCTACACACTGATGGCTAATCTTAACCTTTCTGTTTACGGGTGGTCAGTGCCATTATCAGCCGTATATTCCAACCGGCAATGGAGTTACCACCAGCCTTTCAATCAGTTTTCACTACACCCTTCTTACAAATGGATAAGGCTTCATGCCGGATACACTTCCATGAATTTTTCACCCTATACCCTTGGCGGTCACCAGTTTTTGGGCGGAGGTATTGAACTAACCCCTGATAATGGCTTTAAATTCAGCGCTATGTTCGGACGTTTGCAGAAAAGAATATTACAGGACTCTGCCATGGAGGGCGAACCGGCGTTCCGGCGTATCGGTACAGGACTGAAGGCAGAGTATTCAAATAAATTCGGCAACATAGGAGTTATTCTGTTTTATGCAACAGATGATAAACATTCGCTCCCGGTTACAGAAGACAGCCTCGCCATATTTCCTCAGGAAAACCTGACACTGGGTTTTAGCGGGAATGTGAATATCATCAGAAATGTTACCGCGTCAGTTGATTATTCAAGAAGCATTTTAAGTGAAAATACGTTATCCCCCGAAAATGATGTGATAAAAAATAAAATACCGTTTTTTACCTATCGTGAATCCACACGGCGGTTCAATGCGCTGAAGGCAGGCTTAAATTATAACTCCTTTATTGGTGCCATTGGTGTGGGTTATGAACGTATTGACCCCGGATATCGCACACTGGGAGCCTATTATAATAGCAACGATTTTGTTAATTATACCCTCAGTTATGGAGGAAGTTTCCTGAAAAACCGTGTGTCACTTGCAGCAAGCTTCGGATTGCAGCAGGATAACCTCAATGGCCGGAAAGAACAGGAAAACACACGTACCGTAGGTAATCTCAACCTTAACCTCACACCGGTGGAGGCCTTAGGCATATCCTTGTTTTATTCCAACTTTTACAATTTCACCAACATAAAAACCACATTCGAAAATATTAACACCACCAACCCATACGGACACCTCGACACCCTCGATTTCACACAGATTTCAGAAAATATAGGAGGCAGCCTGAACCTCAGGCTGGGTAACAAAATAAAAATAAATCAGGCCGTTAACCTTACCATTTCATATCAGGAAGCATCGCAGACGCAAACCGACAACCCTGCGCAGGCAGGCAGTAAGTTCTACACTGCCGTGGCTGGTTATAACCTGCGTTATGTACCTGCCGACCTTGCCCCTTCACTGATGTTTAATTACAGCAGAAGTATTATGGACTCAGTCACCACGCAAATCGCAGGCCCAAGTATCAGTGTCCGCAAGAGCCTCATGGATAAAAAAATGAACCTTTCAGCCATGTTTTCATATAACCATTCCATGATGAACAGGCAAAAACAGGGAGACAATACTTTGTTGCGCCTGGCCGCTGCATACAACATCAAAAAGTCACACCAGTTCGACCTGAGCTGCATTACAGCATGGCGAAACAATATAAAGCGGGGTAAATCAAACGAACTGACGGTAATGCTTACCTACAGGTATAATTTCACCTGGGCACCTGTTTTTAAAGGTTCAGAAACTAAAAAAGAAAACAACGATGAGTCATTATAAGAAATATTTAAAACTTGCCTTTCTGCCCTTATTGCTTTTGCATGGCCAGATAATTATGGCGCAGCGTGCAGAAGAACTGGTGCGGATTTATGTTCAGAAATACCGTAACCATATTACCGATGGGGAAACCTTGAGGAAGATTATGGAACTCCCTACAAGGCAGGTTATAGATGCTTTTGTACCTTACACTGCCGACTCGCTTGCAGAAGTAAGGGTAATAGGGTATAACGGCATTTATAAAGCCGGAATCGAAGCTGCTGAAGGAACCGACCGCATTAAGGCTGTATCTCTCCTTATACAGGCATTGAGCGACAACGATCACGGCATTGCCGGACAGGCTGTAGGCTATCTTACCGAATTCAGGAAAAATGATTTCAGCGCCGAATCGCGCTACCTGCTATCGCAGCTTGCCAAAGGCCATCCTCCTTACCTGCATAAAATCATCAGGCTTACAGGCTATCTGGGCATTGACGAGCTTATTTACAACTTTAACCAGATGATGAATGACGAAAAATACCGCAGCCGTGAAAAAATGGCCATGCAGCTGGCAATGGGCCGTATGGGCGACAGTGCCTCGGTAAATGACATTATGGTCCGGGTGAGCAAGATGCCTGTAAACGATGAGGTGGTGAATAACGTTTACCCCGACCTGGCCTATATGCGGCAAAAACAGGCTTTTGACTTTCTTTTCAATAAAATCATGAGCGATAGCAAAGACTGCAGGTCGTCGAACCCTGATAACGAGCAGCCCATTATATGCGCGTTCAGGATTATGGAAATAGTAGCACCTTATGTTGAAGGTTTTCCGGTGAAAACCGACAGGTGGGGTGAGCTAATGATAACCGATTATGATAAAACACTGGCTGAGGTGCGGAAATGGATAGCCCAAAACAAAAACAACTATACGCTGAACAACGAAATATATTAAAATGACACGTTTTTTCATCATTATTATTTCACTGGCTTTCACGTTGAAGGTTTCGTCGCAGGTGTACCCGGTAACAACAATAGTTAACCTCACACCGCCATACCCTTCGTCGCTCGACGGTTATACCGATATGACGGCCAGCAAAATCAGCCTTCACATTATGGTTAACGACCTTACGCTTTCCAATTATCCGGTTAAGCTCAGGCTGGTTATGAAAAGCAATTCTGTTGCCATCACCACTTCACAGTCGTTCATTACCAGTCCCATCCTCATCAACGGAGGCGAGACAATAGTGCTCACTGCGTCGGACCTTGCCGGATATTTCAGGCCTGAGAACCTCGATTTTTCAGGACTCAGTAAAAACCAGTACCTCAGAAACGGCCAGTTGCCCGACGGCGTTTACCAGATAACTTTTGAAGTAATTGATTATAATCGTAATTTTGTTATATCCTCTTCGCGTATGCCGGCTTTTGCTTACATATTTATCAACGACCCGCCCATCCTCAATATGCCTTTTGACAGGGCTCAGATAACCATTACGGGCCAGCAGAACATACTTTTTAACTGGACCTTCAGGCATTCGCCGTTTTCACGCCCCGGATTCATCCCCGAGTACCGTTTTGAACTGTGGGAAGTATATCCCGAAAATATGGACCCTTATGCTGTTGCCCTGGCTACGCAACCGGTATTCACAAAGACACTGAATTCAACCAGTTTCAGTTAATCCGTGAT
>JAJUGM010000103.1 GCA_029268165.1 Bacteroidota bacterium | reverse complement strand
CCCATATCATCTGTCAAAAGGCCATGCATTCGTATATATTGAAAGCCACATTCTTTTTTTACATAAGCCAATTGTTGTTGCCAGTCAGCACGAAGGCCTTCGTTGGCACGCCCAGCTCCAATACATTTATTGTACATTGCATTTAAAGGACCTGTTTCGTTTTTGAAATCAATGGTGATGCTTCTTTTGAATACTTGAGTCTGTGAATGTGCATTGCCCAATGTAAATACAAAATATACTATCAAACGAGTAAGCATAATTACAACCGGATATTTCATTGCTCTGATTTTAATACAACAATATTCTGGAGAAAATAACTCAAAAAATATTTTCTGTAAATCATAGTCCGCAACAGGGTTACGGACTATGATTGTAAATTCGGATTAAACTTAATGAATTACCTTAGTGTGTTGGTGAACTGCTAGCTGCGCTTTCCCAATACTCACTTTGTTTCAGAGTTCCATTGGAAAGAGTTACCTGTGTATCAGGTATTTTAAAAAAACCATCAAATCCTTTATCTGATGGAAAAGAAACAGGGAATTCATCAGTCTGAAAACTGTTTGCATCAATTGCGGCTTTAGCCACATCCAGTCCCTGTCTTAATAAATCATAGTAACGTAATCCTTCCAGTGCAAATTCAAATCGCCTTTCTTCCATTATATCCTGAATGGTCAAAGAAGTCTTTTCATGTTCGTTATTTTGAAATGCCCTGTTCCTAACCTTATTGAAATATTGAATATCTTTTCCATCTCCTAAATGCAGTTCGGCAGCCATTAATAAAACATCGGCATAACGAAGAATTGTTAAATCCTGAAAATTATCAATCATAAAATTACCTCCATATTCTTCAGCTAACGTTTTATTTG
The DNA here is from genome assembly GCA_029268165.1 of Bacteroidota bacterium. Lineage (GTDB taxonomy): Bacteria > Bacteroidota > Bacteroidia > Bacteroidales > UBA10428 > UBA5072. The sequence continues at coordinate 8,906 of JAJUGM010000103.1, read as the reverse complement.
GGAAATTGGCTCTTGGACAATATTTCCTCCATCCAAATCCTGTGTATTGCCTTTGATCAGAAACATCGTACACGCCCGGGCCCAGAAACTCTTCCCAATTGACTATTGTAGCATCCCTTCGGGTATCTGCAGAATCAAATGCGTAATAAATGCTAGGATTCACAGGAAAAATGCCCCATCCTTTTGCAAAAGGCACGTATGTTGTGTTTCTTGGGCCAACCATTACCTGCCAGCGGTTTCCATCATAAATTTGAAAATCACCACGACCGAGATAGGAATATTTAATTGCAAAGATGGTTTCAATATTATCTTTGTTGTAATCATTCTTTGTAGTATCTAATTCCCACAAATCGGAATAATTTGGCAATAAATCAAAACCACCGTTAGTTATTATATCATCCAGATAGGAAATAATCTCAGATTTCGATACTTTCCCGGCAATATCGGGTTTTTTATAATATCCGGTGTAAAAAAGCCAAACTCTGGCCAGCAAAGCCTCTGCAGCCCATTTTGTTGCTCTTCCTGAATTCGGATTAGGCCCGGCCTTGGTAGCAGGAAGATTTTCAATAGCATAAGTTAAATCTTCAGCAATTAATTTGTAAACCTCTTCGGGACTTGCCTGAGGAATATAAGCTTCTTCCGGAGTCAGGACTTTGATTACCAAAGGTATGTGACCAAATATCTTAGCTAAATTGAAATAAAAATATGCTCTTAAAAATCTTGCTTCGCCTTCATATTGAGCTGCCAATCCGCTTTCACCGGCGGCCCAGGTAACATTATCCATATTTTCAATAACAAGATTAGCCCTGTAAACTCCTAAATAACCATTTTGCCAGTTTGGATCGGCTAAGTTTGATTCATTACAATAGAACTGATCAAACTCATTCTGTCCGAAACCATCTACTATTCCCCCACCACCGGAACAGTTATCAGACATTGCTTCAGCAATAAGATTCGGAGCATTCCATGAATCACGCTGCAATACATCATAAACTGCTGTTAGTGCCTGTTCAATATCCTGCTGTGTTTTATAGAAGGTACCTGATGTTACTTTGTCGTAGGGTTCTTTATCTAAAAATTCTTTACTGCATCCCATAAGGAACATAAAGAAAAATATACATTGGTAGAATATTATTTTATTCATATTTTTTGTTTTAAATAATTTATACTTAGAATTTTAAATTCAATCCAACAAGAAACTGTCTTGATTGCGGATATGTACCTATGTCAATGCCTGTTGACATATTTTCATAACCCGAATAATCATAGTCACCATAACCTACTTCCGGATCAAATCCAGGATATTTGGTAAATGTAAATGCGTTGATTACTGAAATATAAAGCCTGCACTGTGCTATTGCCCCTTTAAACATAATATTTGATAAGTCATAACCAAAATTGATGCTTCTTACCTTTAGATAAGACCCATCTAACATATATAAATCAGAAAAGCTTTTCCAGTTTTTATTAGCTTCATTTCCGTCAGTCATTCGGGGAATCCTGTTTGATGTTCCCGGCCCATGCCATCTGTCCAAAGCATCAACTGTTTTGTTGGGGCTCATGGTATTCATTGAACTAAACCCATTGGCAATATCATTGCCATACACTCCCTGTAATACAAACGAAAAATCAAATCCCTTGTATCTCGCACTAAACGATAATCCATAGATAAATTTCGGCCAGGGATTGCCAATCATTGTTTTATCTTTTGTATCTATTTGCCCGTCGTCATTCAGATCCTGAAAAATAACATCGCCGGGTTTAGCATTGGGTTGTATTACTTTGCCCTCACTATTTCTATAATGATTTATTTGAGCAGTATCCTGAAATATACCATTAGTTTTTAAGCCCCAGAAAAAGGCCAGCGGGTAACCATCCTGTGCTCTGTAAAATTCCTCAAAGTTTGTGTACAATACGCCTGTGCGCCCATGAATTACACCTTCTTCATTTGGTATATTAATGACTTTATTCTTATTATATGAAAAATTACCATTGATGTTAAAACCAAAATTACCAATCACTTTCTGGTAACCAAGAGCTAATTCAATACCTGTGTTCCTAACATCGCCTCCGTTTCCTATGGGATAAGAATTACTATTAAGAATTCCTGTAAGTTCAGGAACCGGTATTGTTATCAGCCAGTCTTTCTGGAGTTTTTTGTACCAGTCAAAAGCTAAAGAAAAACTATTTAAAAAACGGGCATCAAAACCAACATTAGTCATTGTTGAGGTCTCCCACTTTACAGATTCATTGGGTATCTTATCCGGTGCTGCTCCGACATATTTTGTCTGCGGATTACCAAAATAATAATTTTTGTCAGTATAACTGATTAATGACTGGTAAGCAAACGGCGAAATATTATCATTGCCGTTTTGCCCCCAGCTAGCTCTTAATTTTAAGAAGTTCAACCAGGTAAACTTAAAGAATTCCTCCTGCGTAATAATATATCCGCCTGAAAAAGAGAAAAAGTTCCCGAATCTGTTTGAAGGACCAAACTTGGTAGATCCATCGCGGCGAAATACAGCTGTAAATAAAATCTTTTCATTATAGTCATAATTGAGCCTGCCGAAATATGAAAGAAAAGATTCTTCACTCTTTGAACCGAAGTTCGTTCTCAGGGAATCGTTAGTACCATTACTTAAAATAGCATGATTAAAATCTGGAATAATAAGATCATAAGCAGTGCCTCCCACATTGAACCCTGTGGATTCACGTACCGTATTACCAGCAAGTATATTAAAATTATTTTTTCTGTATGAAAAACTATAACTGAGAGTGTTTTCCCAGTTATACCTGAAATATCGGTAGAAACTCATGTTGGCTGTCGAATGCTGATTATTATCCAGAGTAGATAAGGTATATACAGGAGTAAAACTGTTATTTTCGTTTACCGATACATCAAATCCCAAATCTGTCTTAAGTTTTAATCTTTTAAAAAGTGAAATCTGCAGATACAGATTACCAAGTGCTTTGTTGGTGATTGATTTGTTCTGACATTTATAGTACATACTGGCTACCGGGTTTGTTTCAGAAGGATATATTGATCTGCCAAAGCCATCAGGCTGATTATCATCATAAGGAAGAAATGTCGGAGATGTACTGATAAATCCCTTTACATTATTACCGTATATATTTCCAACACCAATACCATGGCTTGTTATATGAGCAAAAGTTAAATTCTCGCCAAATGTAAAAATGTCCTTGTAAATCTTAGATTCTGAATTCATTCTTGCCGAAATTCTTTCATACGAAGACTGATCATGTGTCCCGACAATGCCATCCTGTGCAAAATAGCTTACTGAAGCAGAGAAAATGTTTTTCTCATTACCCCCATCAACACTTAACGAATGACTTTGAACAGGGGCATTTTTATTAAACATGTAATCCTGCCAGTTCAGTGTTTTGACAGAATCAAAGACCGAAGGATCAATTTGTATATTACCCTCACTATCAAAAACAATATCATTATTTGCATCCAGTTGCGGTAGGAATGGCAAGTTGTAAGGATATCTTGCATGTGTCCGGTACCTTGGATTGGAATTTATATACGCTTCATCCATAAGCATAACGTAATCTTTAGTGTTAAGAACATCTACTTTGCTAATTACATTCTGAATACCAAAGTATCCGTCATATGAAATATTCATTTTCCCTGCATTCCCTTTTTTTGTGGTAATCAGAACCACACCGTTGGCTGCCTGTGCCCCATAAATGGCTGAAGAAGCTGCGTCTTTAAGAACATCAACTGATTCAATATCAGAAGGGTTTAAATAGGATACATCACCTGTGGGAACACCATCTACAATATACAAAGGATCGGCATTGCCAATAGTTCCCACACCTCTGATACGTACTTTAAAGTTTGAACCTGGTTGCCCTGAATTGGATGTTATCTGCACTCCCGAAGTCAATCCCTGTAAGGCCTGTTCGAGTCTCAAACTATGCTTTTGATTCATGTCTTCTCCCGATATATGTACGTTGGCTCCTGTGCTTAATTTCTTTTTCATGGTCCCGTAACCTACCACTACTACCTGATCAAGTTCTTTTATATCAGGTATAAGCTTCACATTCAGGCTCGATTTCCCCTGAACTGAAATTTCTTCAGAAAGATATCCTATCATTGAGAAAACCAAAATAGCATCAGCATCAGTAACATTAATACTGAATTTGCCATTTACATCAGTAACCGCTCCGGTTGTTGTTCCTTTAATAATAATATTTGCAGCCGGTAACGGCTCTCCTGTTACAGCATCAGTAACCAAACCTGATACATTGAGTTCCTGAGAATAAGTGCTTCCCGCAAAAACTATCAGAAGCATGCAAATAAGCATCATCTTCTCGAAAAAAAAATGATGCTTCCTTAATAGAATTATTTTTTTCATAAAATTTTATAGGTTTATTTAATAATCTGATTAACTCAAAACTAACTTCTGTTGTGTTTACTCTTCTTGAAAATACTTCCAAAAATCTTTGAAACTCTTTCATTTTTTAACTAAAATTGAATACCATTAATCAACATATACAGTGCGATTTCATCTGTTCAATAAGAACATAATTGCGTATATAGAAATAATACTTATTTCTATTAATAACCTTTCATTCGGGCAGGAGAAATACATACATTTTACTGAAATCAATGGCTTACCAAGGAATATTACTACCTGTCTTGAACAGGATAATTATGGCTACCTTTGGATAGGAACAGGAAACGGAATAGTGCGTTTTGAGGGAAGAAATTTCTCTTCGTATCCCGAACTATTAGGAATGGGTGTGAATGATATTCTGTTTGATTCACATAATATACTTTGGGTTTCCACTGACAAAGGACTATTCAGGTACAACCGGATTAAAAATTATTTCGAACAGATTGCACAGGGATATATATCAAGAATTCAGGAAGATTTTAGTAAAATCTGTTTTTTAATGACATCTATTATTTACGTTGTTAAAGATGACAGTTCCTCAATTATTTACAGAGGAAACAATATTTCCGACTTTAGTATTTCACAGGAAGGTCTGTGGTTGGGTATTAATAATGACGGGGTTAGATTTCTCAGCCGTCAAAACGGTTTTAACAAAATTACAGCCTCGTATCTCCATAAAAAGGATGTTTCACTTATTCGTAAAATTGACGACAAACTCTTCGTAGGTTGTTATAACGGTGAATTATTTGTAATTCCTGATCATGAAAGCCCGGTACATATTGATATTCAAAATCATTATTTCTTTAAAAAATTCATCAAAATAGAGAATGAAATATGGCTGGCAACCGATGGGAATGGAATCCTTATTCTTGATAATAATCTTCACTTCTTAAGAGCGTTAAGAAGAGGTAAAAATACTGATGCATCAATCAGCAGTAACAGCATTTACGATATTTATCCGGGTAGAAGTCGCGAAATATGGCTGGCAACTTATGGCGCAGGACTTACATGTATCTTGCCCGATAATCTGCTTTTCCGGAATATTTTACCCGAAAAAGGAAACGATAATTCCCTGGTAGCTAACGAAGGTGTTTCAGTTTTTGTTCAAAAGCCTATCATCTATTTCGGAACTAATTACGGATTATCAGTATACAATGAAAATACTAAAAAATTCAAGAATCTACCCAGCGAGTATCTGCGGAAGGATTTGAACGGTACAAAGGTTACAGCCATATTGGGTGACCAGCAGAATACTTTATGGGTAGGTACATACGACGGGTTATTGGGCAAATATACTGCGGATTTTAAACTTCTGAATACTTATCACCCTAGTAGCGACAATCCGCATGATATGCAACGAATTGTTCTGTTACGGGAAATACCTGAAAACCATTTACTAATAGTAACACAGTTTCAAAGCAATATTCTGCTGAACTTCGACAAAGCAACAGGGAATGCTCAGGTATTTGAACTATATTCAAAAGGCAGCAACATTACATATTGTTTGTTAAATTCCATCAGAGAAAACCAACAGGGCGAATTGCTTGCATTAATTTCTGATAAAGGCTTGTTTCACGTTAACTGGAAAGATAATGTTCTGGAAAACAGATTAAGTAGCTTGAATACAAGAATCGATCGTTATTGTTCCGATTTTTACCCCGATAAAAATGGAAATTACTGGTTTGCTACTTCTTCGAATGGTTTATTGCGTGTCTCAGAGGATGGCAAACAATATAAAAAATGGACAGTTAAAGATGGCCTGCCTTCCAATACACTCATACGTATCGAACCGGCAGATGATCGTTTTTTGTGGATCAGTACTATCTCAGGAATCTGCAGGTTTGATACCTATACCGGACAGGTTCAAAATTTTAATATCAGCGATGGCCTGCCGGCAAATGAATTCTTAGAAAGGGTTTCTGCACGAACCGACGATGGCAGATTAATATTTGGCTCTATTGCCGGATTTACCATTGTTGATCCTCAAAAAGTAACTCCCGATACATCAAAAACAGAAGTAATCATTTCAGATATAACATTTCAGAATAACAGCATCCGCAATTTGAAAGGCAAACAATTATTAAAAGAGCCTCTGGAAGAAACAAGAGAACTTTGGTTGCCATATACTTTGAATTCTTTTTCAATTCATTTTTTTGTCAAGGGAAAGAATTTTATTAAATATCATAACTATGCCTATCGACTGATAGGACTAGAAAAGGACATGAATTATGTTGGAGAAACAAATCACGTCACCTATACCAATCTGTCTCCGGGTACTTATACATTCGAAATAAAAAGCACTGAAAAAAAACAGGAAAGTGCTATAACCCGATTGATCATACATATTAAAACTCCATGGTACTTATGCTGGTATGCATATCTATCATACGCCTTTATCTTGTTCATAATAATATATCTTTCCATTTATGCCTATAAAGAAAAAGTTGAGTTAAAAAAAGAAAAAGAAATTTCTGAATTCAAGATATTACAAGAACATAGATTAGCCGAAAAAAAACTGGAATTCTTTACAAACATATCACATGATCTGAAAACACCTTTGACACTTATTGAAGCGCCTGTCAGCGATTTATTGCAATCAGGTAACCTTGACCAGGAACAAGTCAAAAAACTAACAATCATCCAACGTAATTCAAAACGATTGTATAATCTGATAACTGATATACTTGATTTCAGAAAATTGACACAAAAACATGATAAGCTCCTTGTGAAAGAAACTGATATAAATAGTCTTATTGACAGAATTTATTATGCTTTTCTGGAAGAGTGTAAGAATAAATCCATTTTATTCGAACGGTCAGTAAAAAATGGTTTAAGAGGTTTCATTGATGAGGCAAAAGTGGAAAGAATTCTATGGAACCTGCTTTCAAATGCAATTAAATTCACCCCATCCGGAGGAAAAATAGGCTTAAGTGTAAATGAAATAATAACTGAAGAAAGCAGAAAAATTGAGTTGAAAGTTAAAGACAATGGTATTGGAATTTCAGAAGAGGACCAAGATAAAATATTTAATCGTTTTTTTAAGGTTCAGAACGAAAATATACTGAATAACAGGGGAACCGGTATTGGTCTTTATATTGTTAAGGAATTAGTAGGACTGCATCATGGTAACATTATAGTTGACTCGAAACCGGGTAATGGAACAACCTTTACAATAACCATTCCGGCCGATCAATCCTGTTTTAAGGATTATGAGTTTGCTGAGATTGAAGAAAAAAATATAACGGCCCTCAGCTTTACACCTCAATCAATGTCGGAAAAAAATTCAAAAACCCTTTTGAAACAAAAGCAATATAATTTACCCGTAATTTTACTTGTAGAAGATAATTCTGAGCTTCGTGACTATTTAGCCGGGCATTTTGAAAAAGATTATAAGGTGTATCAGGCAGAAGACGGCTTTTCTGGTTTATTACTTGCAAAAGAAGTGAATCCGGATATCATACTTACTGATATTTTAATGCCTAATATGGACGGATATAAATTCTGTAAAGAAATCAGACAGCATTTTGATACTTCACATATTCCTGTTGTTATACTTACTGCCAACAGTGCCATTGATCACCAGATTGAAGGTCTTTCAACCGGCGCTGACGTATATTTAACAAAACCCTTTGAGATTAAATTGCTCGATGCCGTTCTGAGTTCTATACTTGAAAACAGGAAAATGTTGAGAAACAAATTCCTTGGTATTGATTCAACTGTAAGTCCTGAAAAAACCCTTCCTCAAAAGGATATCGATTTTATGAATAAACTAAAACTGTTTATTGAAGAGAATATCATGAACATGAATATAGAATTACTGGCTGAGCATTTTGCAATCAGTACAACCCAATTAAACCGGAAAATAAAAGCACTTACCGGCATAACACCCAACAATCTGATTAAATCAATCAGGCTGAGGAAAGCTTTTAAGCTAATACGTGAAGAAGGTTACAGGGTTTCGGAAGCAGCATATCAGACAGGCTTTAGTGACCCGAATTATTTCACTACCTGTTTTAGAAAAGAATTTGGAGAAAATCCTTCAAAAATATAAAGTAGCCGAAAGCACAGAAAATATGACCTGACAATCACAACTTTTCGAATTTGTATCAACTTTAAACTGGTTAAGTAGTTCGCTTCTTTACTAATGATTAATCTCCACTAAAAATAATTTTTATCAGCACAGATGAATTGGTTTATTCTTTATGGCGTTTAATATATTGTTAAAACCTTTATTTTAATTGTCCTATGTTATGAAGGGAGTTAAATCAGTAGCAGATGTTCCGCATAAGAAATTGGCCTAAGCAGTTTTCCCGTAAAACCCCGATGCAATGATAGTTACGTTCCAATCCTTGTGAATTGATTATAAATACTTTATGCTTATGCATCTTTTAATCTATGATCGAGGTTAAGCCCAGTTAAGTCATTAGTTCGCATGCTCCTAATGACTAATCTGGCCTTAAAACAAGGCGTAGCAAGAGCTAT
>JAJUGM010000102.1 GCA_029268165.1 Bacteroidota bacterium | reverse complement strand
AGATACGGGCATAAGGTGATAAGTCTATTATCCTGTCAATGCTCAGCCGGTATGAAGTGCTGACGTTAATATGCCTGTATAATACAATTACCTCCTGCAGCGGTTTAATAAAGTTGTTTGCCAGTTGGTTTACAGAAATGCCCGCATGAAAGCGCTGATTATAAAATATGATACCTGCACTTCCGTCAAATGCATATTTTGAGATATAGCCTGTTGAAGGAGTACCTTCAACCCTGCTATGAAAAAAGCCGCCATCAAGCCCGCCTGCAAATGACATTTTTAGGCTAAGAACCGCATGGAATGAATATACTGCATGAACCCTGTTTCCTGCAATATATTTACCTTCATTATATCCTGAAAATCTGATGCCTGCTGTGCTGAACAGTCCCGGATTACGCCTGCTCATATTAAACCTGATGTTGCCGTTGAATGAGGTATATTGGGCTTTAAGGTAACTGATATAACTATAGTTTCCGGCAAACAGTTCAACAGGCGCAATAATACCTGCCGCTGACGGATTAAAAAGAGAAAGGTTTTCATAAAACTGGTAAAACTGGAAGGGATAACTGATTTGTGCATTTAAAGGAACATCGCAATTACAAATAACCGCAAACAACAAAATAGGCAGGGTGTATTTTGTTATTAAAAGTTTTATGAAAGGAAAAAACCTGTGCATGCTGTAAATATAATGACTTTTAAATAAGTTTGTTATGTTTTTTTTTAATATTTGGTTACTTTGCTCAATTACAATTGTAATAATAAAGAAAACAGTGGGAATGAAATATTCAACTGCATCAATGATTGAAGCCATTCAGAAAGGTACTGACCATGACCTGCTTGAATTTTTGTATAAGTCGGTTTTACCGCGCGTTACCAGATATGTGGTAAAAAATAATGGTTCACGTGAAGATGCTTTTGATATTTTTCAGGACGGAGTAATTGCTTTTCATCGGTTTGTAAAGGAAAATAAGTTTCATGAGGAAGGTAATCCTGAGGCATTTATCTTTTTTATCTGCCGCAACTTATGGATAAACAGGAGTAAAAGGGAAAAAAGAAACGTAAGGATGGTGGAAAATTATGATTATTATGAGGATGAGGCAAAAACAGCCATTGAAGGCATCATCACTGAAGAAAGGGCTGCAATAATTAAAACTATTTTGTCAAAACTAGGGAAAAAATGTGAGGAACTGCTAAAATTGTCTATATATGACAATATGAGTCTTAAAGAGATATGCCATCTGATGGGCTTTACATCAGAAGATGCTGTGAAAACACAGAAATATAAATGTAAACAACGACTTATTGAATATATTAAAATTCATGATGTATCCCTGAAAGGAATAATTCAAAACTAAACCTGCAATGATCAGCGAAAGAGAAAAATATGAACGCTTTGAGAATTACCTGAAAGGAATGATGGATGAGGCTTCAAGAAACTCATTTGAACGAGAACTTGATAATGATGAACAACTTTATCATGAATTCATAAATTACCGGCAGGCACATAATTTAATCCTTGAGAGCAGGTTACTTGATATCAGACATGAGTTACAGTTGATACATGCATCTCATTTAAAAGCAAGACGTTTATGGAGAAATACCGGGGGGATTGTCATATTAACCGGACTTATACTTACAGCAATATTTTTCTATACCCGTCATAACACAGGAGAAGAAAATAATGAGAGCGTTGCATCAGAGGCAGTAATATCAGATAGTTTGCAGTCTGCGGGCAATGCAGATCATCTAACTGATTTATCAGAACTAAAAAATAAGAACAGGCCTGATATTATGCAGAAAACAGATACACCGGAATTAAAAATACTGCCATCTGCTGACAGGCATGTAACAGATGCCGTAAAGCCTGTTGAAGTTATAATAAACACAAAAGAAAAATCACCTGCTTTGAGATTAATTAGTGATACCTTCAGAACAACGAAATCTGTTGCAGGGAAAAGTGAAACCAATAAACAGATAGGCTTTAACGATTGCTCTCAGATAGAAATAACCTGTGACTTTAACGTTGTGAACACCTGTACAGGACGATCACAGGGGAAAATAGTATTTCTCAATCAAACCCTTAAAGGAGGCGTTCCTCCTTATGAATTTTCCATTGACAACGGGGCAAGTTATTTCAACCACGCTTTGTTCATTAATCTTCAGGAAGGCACATACCGGTTGCTTATCCGCGACGGAAATCACTGCACCTCATATATAGGGTCAGCCGAGGTGGTTGGGTATGAATGTGATTTCCGTTTTGCCCCGGGTTTAGGTGAAGTATGGGATATACCTTTTATCAATGAAAATGAAGGAGTATTACGTATTCTTTCCAAGGAAGGAAAACTACTTTATGTTTCTGAAGTAGGCCAATACACCAGGAAACAGTGGGACGGCAGGACGCTGAATGGCGATTTGCTTCCGCTTGGGGTATATTTGTTTACTATAGAGCTTGACAATGGCATCATATACAATGGCACGATAACAGTAATAAAATAATCTACCCATAGTTATTAACATTTGTTAATAACCTTTGTGCAAATACAGTTCATTTATCTAAAGGTAAATTTCTTGTCCCGATTCATATTTTTTTTACTTTTATATTACCAGGTGAGCGATAAAAGGCTGCCTTTGCGATGTGAAACTACTAAGGGTTTCTTAAGTGATTCGCGATAGGGTTTTTCAGGTTTCCGGACCTGCGCATCAAAAAAGGCCTGAGTGCAGACAGGAGGAAACTCTTAAGCTGCCTAAATTTGGAAATACGCTCTGCGTTCATTCAACAGTCTGGTCTCAGAACAGAAAAGTTCTTTTAAATCACGGTTTTTTTGGGCTTTTCTGAAAACTTTACAGGCCTATGGCAGGTATTGTTTTACATTGTGAATTTATATTTCTTTGGAAATATAAATTTACATGGCTTCTGAAGACACTCAGTCCCGTAAGGTTTTTTAACCGAAAGGACAACCAGAGGAGAATACTCTAAAAGGTATTGACTGATGGTGCAGGGTTGAAATATTCAGGTTTATTTCTGAGTTTTCAGCCGGCCATAATAACAGTAGCCTGGCACTGAAATCAGCTACGGTTGATGTAGGTGGAACGGGAACTATTTTAGCGAATGGTTCCCGTTTGTGTTTTTATATAAAGCCTGCCTGATAATGGGGAAAATATTGGCAAGAATTAGACCCCCAAAGCTTTCGGGGAAGAGCAAAGATAACAGATAGCTTTACGTATATAACATCTGATAGCTGTATCATTAAAAAATCACACATTGCCGGCCAATTGTGGCATGGAAGGTAATTAAAATAAACTTAAGAAAAAATTTTTCATTTTTTCTTGACTTTTATGAAAAATTTTTTTGATTTGTATAAATATTAATGCAAATTTTAAAAAAATTCATTCAGCGGCATAACCCATGGATGTGAGGTTAGATGAAAGAGGGGAGGGGTTATGCTAGAGAAATGAATTAAAAGAATACAATTAAAATTTGTGTATACATTCTATTTACTCATGCTTTTTTGTGAAAGTATCATAAGTATATTATGTACTGATAAGGATAGTGCAGTAGGTATGTAAAAAAATTACTTTTTTATACTAACCAAAGCCATAAAAAAGCATAATATGAAAATGGATTTAATGAACGCGTATGTTTTAAAGCGCCAAAGATAATAAATGAAAAGAATAAAGATAGGTAAGTAATTAATATAAAAAAAAGAAAACATAATAAAAGAAAGTAATTGTTATGATTTGTATAAAGAATATAATATGTTTTGGGATTTTATCATTTATAATTGCATTTAAGATTTCAGCACAAACTGAATTACCAAGAATTGTACCTGCTTCACCTGAAGCAAAGGGTATGGCGAAGTACGGAGATATTCCCATTAGTGAATATACTGGAGTACCAGACATATCTATCCCCCTCTATACGATAAAGATAGGAGAATTGACGCTACCTATTACCTTAAGCTACCATGCTACCGGAATAGAGGTAAGCCAGGAAGCTACATGGGTTGGTTTAGGTTGGAACCTGATTGCAGGAGGTAATATATCCTATATTCCTGTAGGAGGGGATGATCATTCAGACTCAAGACCAAGTAAGGATGAATTTATCAGTTTGCTTAATTATATGGGTACAGTATATCCGATGATGAAGAATGAAGATTGGTATGTAGGCTGGGATTGTGTTCCTGAAAAAAGTACCCCACAAATAGTTACTGAATCTATGATTCGTGCACTAATTAATGGATTAGAAGAGCAGGATGTTTATTCTGCTAACTTTTTAAATTATTCTTTTAAATTTATTGAAAATCCTAAAGTAGATAATTCCTTTATTTTTGTGGGACAAAAAAATAAATGTAAAATTGAGGGCAGTTTCGGTAGTGGATTTATTATTACAGGAGAGGATGGAATAAGGTATTATTTTAGTGCCACCGAATCAGGCTTTGTGCCCAATAAAATAGCATGGTTTCTGACAAAAATCGTTAGTCCTACAGGTGATGAAATTATCCTGAAATATAAGCAAGCTACTACAAAAAAATTACCCCCTTTAAGCGAAAGTTATACAATTGTTGTAAATGGATTTAATGACATTGGTATTGGAGATAATATACCTCAAAGAAATGTTTCACAAATTCTACCTCAACCAAGAAATCTCTACTTGGAAACAATAGAAACAAAAAATGAGCTCATTGTATTTGAAAGTAATACTGATAGGGTGGACCTTCAGGGAGGCTTAAAATTGACTCGAATAGTAATAAAGGACAAGTTTAGCTTATCTGAAAAATTTTCATATCAATTTGTATATAGCTATTTTAACGGTAATTACGGGGGTGACTACTTAAATGATGGCTTATGTAACTATTACGCCAATTCTTTTACAAACGATAATAAGTTTAAAAGGCTAAAATTAGACACACTGATACAATGTAACAATACGGCTAAAAATGAAAAGTATGTTTTTAATTACTACGAACCAAATGCACTTCCTTCCAAAACATCATTTGCAATTGATCATTGGGGGTATTATAATGGGCAGGGAAATTCAAGTAATTTAATGTCCTCCAATAGTCAGCATACTATTGTGCCAAATATTATGCCATTATTATTAGTGAATTCAACGCCGATCGATAATATTCCTGTTGATTATTTTGCATTTAAAGGGGCTGTTCGGGGTGCAAGTAAAAATTACATTACTAAAGGCATGCTCAAATCAATCCAATACCCCACAAAAGGGAAAACGGTTTTTGAGTACGAGCCTCACGAATTTAGTAATTACAAATATATTTCAGCCGAAGATGAAACATCTAATAATATTATTATTTTGGGTGGAGCAAGTGTTTATGCTTTTTTCCCTTTTCCTAATTTTACCTATAATTCAACGGAATCTAATTTTACATTAAAACACCGCCTTAGTGTACATTTTAAGGGATATACCGATTTTGCAGATGGCAAATTCACAATTGAAGCGGTCGATGTACCAGGTGGTTTTAATCCTCTCATTTACCAATATACTACCCAAACTGGTTCCAATGGACACGTGGTTGAATGGGATGAGTACATATGGTTGGAACCTGGGACATATAAACTGAAATGCAATGTTCCACCTAATAATTCTGCTAATGGCCAACAATATAGTACTCCAACAATTGCTATTAGCGGTTCAGTAAGCTATAAAGATTATAATGAAGTTGATTTTTCTAATCTAAATTATATTGGTGGAGGGGTGAGAATAAAAAGTATTATTAATTATGATGAAAATAATAATATAGTATTATCAAAAAGATTTTCCTACATTGATGAAAATGGTAAAACAAGTGGTAAACTACTAGTTCCATTAAAAAATTTGAATTATCAAACTAAGGTATATGGAACTCCTCCCTATAAAAAAGAAAATAAAAATGTATATACCTTAAATGCAACCAGCTATGTATCGCTTTCAGCCCTTCCTTTCGGAAACAACGTAGGGTACAGTAGGGTTGTAATTGAAACATATAGTAGTTCCGGAAACAACGGTAAGGAAATTTTATATTTTACAAACAATGAGGCTTCAGTATTATTTAATAAGGTACCCGATTTCACAAATGCTACAAATGGAAATTTGACAAAACGAATAGTATTAAACAATACAGGAGATACTGTTTTGGCTGAAAACTATAATTACGCAATATTATCTGGAACTGAAACATCAGAAATTTTAAATGTATATGCTGAAGACCTTTATGTTGGCCCTAAGGATTATTGTACGGATTTTGCTAATCCCCTATCATATATTGGGGAGTATAATATTTATCAGTACCCGACAAGAAATTATTGGAGTAGCTTAACCAGGAAAGAAATAACCCATTATTTTCCTAGTGGTAAAGTAAAAGAAACTGTTGAATATGTATATAATCCTAATAACTTTTGTATTCAAACCAACGCCTTATCGGCCAGTATGACCAATACAAAGAGGATTACCGAGTTCAAATACCCCTCCGACTACCCCTCAGCCACCAATTTTACCAAAAGCATGCGGGATGCTAATATCATAAACAAACCCGTTGAACAATACACCATAGTCAATGGCAACGTAACAGAGGGCGTTTTGAACACATACAAAACCGGCGCTGATCTGGGGTTAAATGATGTTACCTACCGGCTTGAAACAACAACGCCTTTAAATTCAGGCCAGTTTTCACCATCAAATTACCAGGGAGGTTTTAGTATTAATTCTTATTACAAACCTGAGATTATCTACGATAAATACGACAAAGGCAACCTCCTTCAGTACCACAAAGCCAATGATATCAATGTTTCCTACATCTGGGGTTATAATAATTCCTACCCCATAGCCGAGGCAAGGAACGCTGCCGTAAACCAGATAGCCTACACCAGCTTTGAAGAAGGATGCCCCACAGGATGGACCTGCTCGGGTGGCTTTCTTGAACATGTTGGAACAAATACAGGCAAAAAGGTATTATCTGCCAGCTCCTGGACGCTTCAAAGTCCCACACTGCCTGCAGGAACTTATGTTGTAAGCTTCTGGGCAAAAGGCGCTATTTCTTACTCCGGAGCAACAATTTCAATTAACGGAGGCAACACTGTTAATCCCGATGACAATACCGGTGGTTACTATCAGAAAACCATCACACTTACAGCCAGTGGAAAAATTATATTGAGTGGTGGCTATACAAGCATTGATGAGGTGAGGATATACCCCTCCGTTGCCATGATGAAGACATACACCTACGACCCGCTCATTGGCATGACATCAGCTACCGACGAAAACGGCAGGACAACTTATTACGAATACGACAGTTTCGGAAGGCTGCAATATATAAGGAATCAGGACAGGGAAATTGTTCAGGAGTATAAGTATCATTATAAAGAGTAGGGATGATGATAGACTTTGTGGATTTTGGAATAGATAAGAATTTAAGAAGCTGCGAGCTACGAGCTACGAGCTGCGAGAGAATGTTTGAAAGAAGCTGCGAGCTACGAGCTGCGAGAGGTTTTTTTAAGAAAAAAATATGAAAGACTTTAAACAACTTCATATCTGGCAAAAGGGAATTGAAATTGTTAAGGAGACTTACAAAGTTAGTAAATTATTACCTGATTCAGAAAAATATGGAATTATTAGTCAAATAACCCGGGCATCGGTATCTATACCATCAAATATTGCAGAAGGCAGCAGCAGAAATAGTAACAGAGATAATTGCAGATTTCTGGAAATTGCTTTAGGATCGACGTATGAATTGGAGACAAATTTAATTATTATCAGAGATGTTGGCCTATTAGCACCAGATAAACTTACTAATATTTTTCAACTAATTGATGAGGAACAAAAGATGATAATGAGTTTTATTAAAAAATTAGATTCAGTACATTAATTATATTTTAGATTCAACTCGCAGCTTTTAAAACACACTCACAACTCATCGCCCACAACATTTCAAATCAACTCGCAGCTCGCAGCTCGTAGCTTCTCAATTCAGCTCGCAGCTCGCAGCTTTTCAAATCAACTCGCAGCTCGCAGCTCGTAGCTCGTAGCTTCTCAATTCAGCTCGCAGCTCGAAGCTCGCAGCTATATTAAAAATCTATATTGATAAAAAAATGAACCATTCTTCAAAACTAACACCTGTAATTACCGGAATAATACTTATGGTAACGGTATTTGGGCTCAGCGGCCAGACAATAGTTAAGCCCGGCAATGTAAGTGGCACGTGGACAAAAAAAGCCTCGCCCTACCTTGTAAAAGGCGATGTGAACGTGCCACAAGGTAAGACACTAACCATAGAGCCCGGAGTAACCGTAAAGTTTGACGGCCATTATACACTCAACGTGCAGGGCAGCCTTATGGCTAAAGGATCGGAAACCGACAGTATAGTATTTACTGCTGCCGACACCACAGGCATCAGAAACAGGCAGCGCTACGGGTGGAACGGCATTCGCTTTGACCGGCGGTTTGTGCGGTGGGATACGATAAGCTTCCGCATGCCCGAAGATGAAGAGATAAGGAAAATGATAACCCATCGCATTGAAGAAGGGAGCATGGATACTGCCACCCGAATACGCCTGTCAATAACCATGGCCGATGAAGTGAATGACACCTTGCTGCCCGACAGCCTGTTCAGGCAGCAACAGTCGTCGGTGCTGGCATACTGCCGCTTTGAATATGGCACAGCCGAGGGGAAAACTCAGCCCTATGTTTTTGGCGGAGCCATATATATTTACCGGTATTCCAACCTTTCCATCAGCCATTGCACGTTTGAAAACAACACTGCCTATGCTGGCGGAGCTATTTACTGCAAAGAAGCAGCGCCGGTGATAACAGACAACCGCATAACGGGTTGCAGGGCGCAGAGCAGCGGAGGCGCCATGGTGTTTGTACATTCGGGACCGGTGCTGATGAATAACTACATAGCCGGTAACACATCGGGATATAACGGGGGAGGCATACTGTTTTATGAGTCAACGCCCTATGCCATAAACAATAAGATGCTGCGCAATGAGGCCGTAAACAGTGGCGGAGGCATATACTGCGAAAAGCGGTTTGAAAGCTTTATAGCCGGCAGAAAATACACACCTGCTGCAAAGGTAAAATATGCACGCGATAACGCATTTGAAAAAACCAGCCTCAACAATATAAACCTTCGTAACAGTGCAAGTTATAACGGAAGGTTTCAGAACAATATCATCTGCGGCAACACGGCCAGGGAAGGAGGAGGCGTTGGACTATGTGCCGTAAACCCTGAGATGACCAACAACACCATAAGCAATAATGTGGCCGGTGAAGCCGGAGGCGGTATGGCATGCTACTGGGCAGCTCCGCAGGTGACCAACACCATTGTTTACGGTAACACCAGCCATCAGGTGCTGCTTTCAGGCGAGAGCAGGCCGGTATTCAGTTACTGCGACATTGAAAACAACACCTCAGGCATAAAGAAAGACACCACCTGCAAGGTAAGCTATGAATATACCCACATCATCAATGCATCTCCGAAATATGCCGATGTGGCCGGATATGATTACTCACTGACCGAAGGTTCGCCCTGCATTGATGCGGGCATGCCCGACACGACTGCTCTGAAACTGCCGCTGGCCGACAGCCGGGGCAAAAGCCGCATAGTAAACTACCGTGTTGACATGGGAGCAGTTGAATATGCACCCGGTAAAGCAAGGATAAAAAGCACAGAAGAAAACCTTGCGGATGAGGAATTAACACCGGAAAACGACCCGGATGCAGCAATGCTGACATCGGTATTCCCTAACCCCAGTAACGGAAGTTTTTCGCTGGTTATCCGCAACAACAAATACCGGCAGATAACGGTTAAAATCTATTCTCCTTCGGGCAGGACGGTTTATATT
>JAJUGM010000101.1 GCA_029268165.1 Bacteroidota bacterium | reverse complement strand
GGGGTGAAAAATATGACGAGGCAATAATTACGGACTTTAATAATTTCACCTGTGGGTGGACCGACTGGAATATACTACTCGATGAAACCGGAGGTCCCAACCATGTGGGTAATTACTGCCTTGCCCCTGTAATTGCCGATACAAAAACGGGCAAGGTGCAATATATGAATTCCTATTATTACATAGGTCACTTTTCGAAATATATCCGGCCGGGAGCAAAGAGAATAGCCTGTTCATCAACCTCAGATGATCTGCTGGCAACGGCTTTCATTAATCCCGACGGAGTAATTGCAGTTGTTGTTTTAAACAAAACCGAACGCACCCTCGATTATAACCTGTGGGCTGACAAAAAAGCGGTGACGGTCAGCGTTCCCGCTCGTTCCATTGTTACATACCGGATTTTTTAATAATTTCCCATTGCCGGGAATTTATAAAATGATTAATACAAAATGTCTGATAAAAAATTTATTGAAGCAATTAAAAGCAAGGCGTCCTTCATAATTGACATGGATGGCGTTATATACCATGGTAATAAATTATTGCCTGGTGTAAAAGAGTTCGTTCACTGGCTGTTACAGACTAACAAGAAGTTCCTCTTTCTGACAAACTCAAGTGAAAGAACACCAGAGGAGCTTCAGCGGAAGCTTCACAGGCTTGGCGTAAATGTTTCACAGGATGTTTTTTATACAAGTGCCCTGGCGACTGCCATGTTTCTTCACAACCAGAAACCCAATGGCAGTGCATTCATTGTAGGCGATGCAGGGTTAATTAATGCGTTGTATAATGTTGGCTATACCATGAATAATGTTGATCCTGACTATATAGTCATTGGCGAGACCCGTAGTTATTCCTACGAAATTATTGAGAAAGCCATCAATATGGTGCTCAAAGGAGCCCGGCTTATAGGCACAAATCCTGATATCACCGGACCCGGAGAACATGGTATTGTGCCTGCCACTAAGGCACTGATTGCGCCCATTGAAATAGCAACCGGTAAAAAGGCTTATTTTATTGGTAAGCCAAATCCGCTGATGATGCGAAATGCCTTGAAAAAAATAGGAGCTACACGGGAAGAATCAGTTATTATAGGCGACCGTATGGATACTGACATTGTTGCAGGAATTGAATCGGATATTGATACTGTTCTTGTTCTCAGCGGAATAACCACCAGAGATATTATTGATAATTTTCCATACAGGCCAAAATATATTTTAAACGGAATTATTGATTTGGTATAAGGGGTTAAACCAACGCAGTCTGATAAAAAAACCATTTGAGCTAAATACTATTAAACGGCCTTATAAAAGGCCATCATATATTCATCTGAAGGTAGCCTGTATTTCTGAATAACCGCATCATCAAGTTGTTCAAGGTAGTTTCCGTCGCGTACATAAAATCCGCATTCCTCAATACGTTGCAAATAGTCACGCCCATAAAGGCGTAAATGATCTTTTTGCCTGAAATGTATTTCTCTTTCTTCAGGTGTTATTATGTCGGGATTTTCATAAGTGGTTTCAAGCGTCATATCCATAGGGACCTGAAGAATGGCAAAACCTCCCGGTTTTAAAACCCTTAGAATCTCGCGCATGGCCTTACGGTCATCAGGTACATGTTCAAGTACATGATTACAAATAACGATATCAAAGGTATTTTCATCAATCGGCATTTTCTGCACATCAAGTTTAATATCGGCAAGGGGCGAATTCAGGTCAGCTGTCGTATAGATGATATTCTTCATTTTACGGAACCTGTGGTAAAAACATTGTTCAGGCGCAATATGCAGTACTTTCAAAGAATCAGTAAAAAAACCGGTTTTGTTTTTTAGAAACAGCCATAAAAGACGGTGCCGCTCCAGCGAAAAACACCCCGGACATAAAACGCCCTGTCTTACGTTATTATATCCATAGGGAAGAAACCTTGAAAAGCTACCTCCGCAAACAGGGCATTCAACTTTTCTGCCTCTGAACAACACAGATGTAAAAAACATAACAGGTTGGCTAAGCCTTATCAGCCATGGGCGTGGGATGATGTTAAGCAATAGTGCCACTGTTCTCTTCATGCTCTGCAAATTATTTCAGGCAAATTTACCTGAAATTCAATTTCAAATATAGTATTAATGCTGAAATGATTATTTTCGCAAATAATTCCAGTTAATACCATGAGACCATTTAACATTTTAGGCATCCAGCATATTGCCATTGGCAATGAAAACAAGCAAAAGCTCGAGAAATTCTGGATAGAGCTGTTAGGGCTCCGGAAAGTCAGCACTTTTAAAAGCGAAAAGGAAAATGTTGACGAAGATATACTCAGCATTGGCAAAGGCCCTTATGCAGTTGAGGTAGATATTATGCAGCCGGTTGACCCTGAAAAAACACCTAAAGTACATGAACCTAAGCTCAATCATATCGGATTGTGGGTTGATAACCTTCCTAAAGCAGTGGAATGGCTTACATTGCAGGGCGTAAGGTTTGCGCCCGGCGGTATCCGTAAAGGAGCAAGCGGCTATGATATTTGCTTCATCCACCCAAAAGGCAATGAACAGTTCTCTTTGTGCAGTGAAGGAGTGCTTGTAGAGCTTGTTCAGGCCCCTCCTGAAATCATTGAAGCGTTCCGTTGTTACTGATTCATTTACCTTTCTCAATGGTGTGCATTCATTGATATTTTTATTGCTGCAGTAATTTTCAGAACATCTTCTGATTTTTATCTGATTTTTTTGCTTATATTATAATTATTTTCTAATTTTGAATAATTCTTATTTAAGAATTAATCTTAAATAAAATCATTTTATGAATCCAGCTGAATTAAGAAAAATACTTCATCAGAACGGCTTAAAGGTTACGCCCCAAAGGCTTGCAGTTTTACAGGCGCTGGCACAACTCAGGATTCATCCTGCGGTTGAAAAAATTATCGAATACGTCAGAACGGACAACCCTGCAATAGCAGTAGGAACAGTTTATCATGTTCTTGATGTTTTTACTGAAAAAAATATATGTCATAAAGTGCTTACTGATAAAGGAGTTGTCCGATATGACTTTTACACTGACAAACATCATCATCTATACTGTGCTGAATCAGACCGGATTGAGGATTACTATGATCAGGAACTTGACCGAATAATTGAAAATTATTTCAGCAAAAAACAAATTCCTGATTTCAGAATTGAAGATATTCGTTTACAGATAACCGGTAGGTTTGGCTCATCTTCAGGTGGTCAAAATACTTGAGGTTATCCTGACAGAAAAAAATAAATTTCAATCAAATAATAATTAATAAAACTAATGACTATGGAAGAAAAACAAGAAGTACAGGTAATACCGATGCCCCGTATCGGTGACAAAGCGCCACATTTTAAGGCAGTTACAACCCAGGGTGAAATCAATTTTCCTGAAGATTATTCTGGAAAATGGGTAATATTATTCAGCCACCCTGCTGATTTTACACCGGTTTGTACATCTGAATTTATTACGTTTGCCCACATGGAGCAACAGTTTGAAGAAGCCAACTGCAAGCTGGTTGGTTTGTCGGTTGACGGCTTATACAGCCACATAGCCTGGCTGCGTACGATAAAAGAGAAAATTGAATATAAAGGCATGAAGAATGTCGAAGTTAAGTTTCCGCTTATTGAGGATATTACTATGGAAGTAGCTAAAAAATACGGCATGATACAACCGGGCGAAAGCTCAACCAAAGCAGTAAGAGCCGTGTTTTATATTGACCCAAAAGGGGTTATCCGCACTATTATCTATTACCCGTTAAGTCTTGGAAGGAATTTTGATGAGCTTTATCGCGTACTTATTGCATTACAGACCGCAGATGCATTTTCAGTGGCCACACCTGCTGACTGGCGGCCGGGCGACGAGGTAATTGTACCACCCGCCGGCTCTTGCGGAGTGGCAAAAGAGCGTATGGAAAGCAAATCAGAAGATATCAAATGCTATGACTGGTTCTTCTGTACCAAGAAACTCGATAAGGAAAAAGTCCTGAAAACAGTTTTGAAGAAGTAAAAGAAAATGAGGCCGTCTCAAAATTAAGTTGAGGCGGTTTTTTTTCAAATAGTCTTTTAAAACCCTTTTTAATTGCTAACAGTGATAATTTTCTTTTGTTTTTGAACCAGTATGATGAATTTGTTTATCGGGTTTGTATATTATTTTTTCAGTGCAAGGGCAAACTCCATTGCTTTTTCAACAGCACGGTTTAATCCGTTAATATTCTTTCCTCCTGCGGTTGCGTAAAATGCCTGGCCGCCTCCGCCACCGTTTATTTCTTTTGCAGCTGTTTTAACGATTTCTGAAGCATTTAATTTCATTTCCTTCACCAGGTTATCTGATATCATTACCGTGAGCAGAGGTTTATCATTAATAATGGCTCCAAGTGCAAGGAAAACATTATCAGCCTGCCCTCTCAGTTGAAAGGCCAGGTCACGCATCTGGTCGGCCGAATCAAGCTTGTTTGTAATTCCGCTGATAAGGTTTATTTGACCAGCTTTACGGGAACTGCTTAATAGTTCTGATTTTACAGAACTGATCTTTTGCTGTGTAAATTCTTCAAGTTTCTTTTGCATTTCTGCTTTTTCTGCTACAAGGGTATTGACAGCTTTCAATAAATCAGGAGGATTTCCGAGTACAGCGTTCAGATTTTTTATTATATTTTCCTGATTTATGGCATACTGTTCATATTTACGGCCGGTAATGGCTTCAATACGCCTTATTCCTGCAGCAATTGAGCTTTCAGAAACAATTTTAAAGAATCCGATCTGGCCTGTACTTTTTACATGGGTTCCGCCGCATAATTCAACTGAATCGCCAAATTTTACAACTCTTACATTATCGCCATATTTTTCTCCGAACAATGCCATAGCTCCCATTTTTCTGGCATTATCAAAGGTATCTTCGCTAACCTGTGCGGAAACATCTTTACGGATCATATCATTGACCAATGATTCCACCTTAAGTATTTCTTCATCAGTCAATTTCTGAAAATGTGAAAAGTCAAACCGCAGATAATCGGGATGTACAAGAGACCCTTTTTGTTCAACATGTTTTCCTAAAACCTGCCTGAGCGCAAAATGCAGCAAATGGGTGGCTGAATGATTTCTTTCGGCGTCCTGCCTTGCCTCCAAGTCAACAACAGCTTGCAGGGTAACTGTGATATCCGCAGGGAGTTTTCTGGTGATATGAATATTCAGGTTATGCTCTTTAATTGTATCGATTATGTCTATTTTGTTTTTGCCATCAGTAATAAATCCTTTGTCTCCTACCTGCCCGCCGCTTTCAGCATAAAAGGGAGTCTGGTCAAAAACCAGATGAAAAGTTTCACCATCCCTGGTTTTTACTTTTCGGTAACGTGTTATTTTAACCTCAGCAACTGTATAATCATATCCAATAAATTTTTGTTCGCCTGCATTAACATCAGTTATAACCCAGTCATCCGTATCAACGGCAGCAGCTGATTTCGAACGTTCTCTTTGTTTGTTCATTTCTGCATCGAACTCATTACGGTTAACGGTCATATTTTGCTCTTTAAGAATGAGTTCGGTCAGGTCTAATGGAAATCCATAAGTATCGTATAATTCAAAAGCCTGTTTACCACTTACAACAGTTGTCTGGTTTCCGGTACTTTCAGCAATAATCTGGTCGAGCCTTTTGATGCCACTTTCAAGAGTACGTAAAAAAGCAAGCTCCTCTTCCCTGATAACCTTTTCAATAAGTTGCTGCTGTTTTTCCAATTCAGGAAAGGCTTTGCCCATAACACTTACCAGCGACGGCACAAGCTTAAAAATTAAGGGTTTTTTCTGGTTGAGGTGAGTAAAATAATATCGCACAGCTCTGCGCAGGATTCTTCGTATTACATAACCGGCTTTTGTGTTTGAAGGTAATTGCCCGTCGGCAATTGAAAAAGCAATAGCACGAAGATGATCTGCTATAACCCGCATAGCAATATCGGTTTTTTCCGAAGATTTGTAGGAAAAACCTGTTAGTGAGGCAATTTCCTGAATGATAGGCTGAAAAATATCGGTGTCATAATTTGAAGTCTTTTGCTGAAGCACCATGCATAACCTTTCAAAGCCCATTCCGGTGTCAACATGTCTTTTGGGCAGTAACTCAAGTTCTCCCGACACCTTGCGGTTGTATTGAATAAAAACAAGATTCCAGATTTCGATTACAAGCGGATTTCCTTTATTAACCAGGTCACTGCCTTGTATTTTTTTTCGTTCATCATCAGGTCTCAGGTCAACATGTATTTCAGAACATGGTCCGCAGGGTCCCGAATCGCCCATTTCCCAGAAATTATCTTTCTTTGAACCTGTAAGAATGTGATTATCAGGAAGATAATTTTTCCATATTTCCAGAGCTTCAGTGTCTTTATTAATATTCTCTTCCTGGCTTCCTTCAAAGACTGTAGCATAAAGCCTTTCAGCAGGTATTTTGAATTCATTCACCAGCAATTCCCATGCCCATGCAATTGCCTCATTTTTAAAGTAATCACCGAAAGACCAATTTCCAAGCATTTCAAACATAGTATGATGGTAACCGTCATGACCCACTTCCTCCAGATCATTATGTTTACCTGATACCCTGAGGCATTTTTGTGTATTGGCAATTCTCGGATATTTAATAGGCGCAGTGTCGAGAAATATATCCTTAAACTGGTTCATGCCGGCATTGGTAAACATCAGCGTAGGATCATTCTTTATTACCATTGGAGCCGAGTGCACTATTTCATGACTTTTCTGCCTGAAGAAGTCAAGGAATTTTTGACGAACTGATGTGGAATTCATGCAGATGCTTTTGGAAAATTGATAAAAATATTTTTTCTATCGATAATATATGTTCATAAAATTTTTGCAAAATTAAATTTTTTCTTATAGATTTGTTGTCAATCGTATGTTTTTAATTATTAAACCATTGCAGATAACTGATTTTCAATACATAAAAATTATGTAATTTTAGTTTTCAAAGGCTGGTTAAAGTCTGCGAAAACTTTTATTTTATGTAACCTTACTAAAATATTCACGTACAGGTTATATAAATGGCAAAAGAACAAAACAAACTAAATTAACCAATTGAATTAAAAAAGGCGATATATTATGGCAAGGGTAAAATACAGGTTCAATCCGGAGTCGCTGAGCTATTCGAAAATTGAAAGGACTTTTGGGCAAAAGGTGCTGATGGTGTTGGGTTATAGTTTTGTTTTCTTTATTATCAGTGTTATTGGAGTAATAGTTTACTCATACTTTTTTGATTCACCTGAAGTAAAGGGCCTTAAACGGCAAAACAGTGAACTTATCCTTACAATTGAGCTTTTCAACAAACAACTTGATAAGATTACTATGGCGCTTCAGGATATGCAGCGGCGTGACGATAATCTTTACCGTACAGTCTTTGAAGCTGAACCTATTTCACATTCTGTTCGCGAAGCTGGTTTTGGTGGTACTAACCGGTATGAAGAATTACAGAAATTGCCTGAAGCGAAACTTATCATTCAGACAGCAAAAAGGCTTGATAAAATCACCAGGCAGGTTGTAATTCAGTCAAAATCATACGATGAACTTACCAAACTTGCTTTGAGCAAAGAAAAAATGCTGGCCTCAATTCCTGCTATTCAGCCTATTTCAAACAAAGACCTGACCCGAACTGCTTCGGGATGGGGATACAGAATTCATCCCATTTATAAAATAAGGAAATTCCATTATGGCATTGATTTTACAGCACCTACAGGCACTGAGGTATATGCTACCGGCGATGGAACCATTGAGAGAATAGAACAATCGCAACGTGGCTATGGCAATATGATTGTCATTGATCATGGATTTGGTATGAAAACCATTTACGCCCATCTTAACGGATTTAAGGTAAAGCAAGGGCAAAAAGTAAAACGTGGTGATATTATTGGTTTTGTTGGAAATACCGGTCTTTCAACCTCACCTCATTTACATTATGAAGTGATGCGCAATGGCGAAAAGGTTAACCCCATTAACTATTTCTTTAATGACCTTACTGCTGAGGAATATGACCGTATGGTTAAGATTTCCATGAGTATGGGCCAGACATTCGATTAATCGTTTAGGTCATAATATTTTTACTGATGCCGAAAATATTCGGATACATAATTTTTTTCCTGATTCTTACAGCAGGCTTTATTTACCCGATTTCACAACTGGAGGAAAAAGTACAGAAACAGCATATTTTCACTGATTCAACACAATCCGGAAAAAAATTACACATCATTATACCTACTTTTTTGGGTAATGAACAAAGAAATTTTTACGGTAACATGGCCCCATCAGACCTCTCATTTAACTGGAAGCTTTATCTGGGAAAAGGAAAGACCGTAATCTCTAGAAAACTTGGCTCGCGCATCTGGGCCGGAGCCGGATGGACAGGACAGCCTTTACTGATTGAGGAAGATACAACGCTTTATATTATTCAGGGAGCGTTTGATCATAAACTAAAAAAGATAAACGCCAGTAATGCTCAGGTAATCTGGGAATATGAATTTGATGATGTAGTCAAAGGAACCGGAACCATCTGGCAAAACAACAAACCAGATGCAGGAGATAATCAATTGGTCATACTCCAGGGGAGCCGGCTTGGTGTCGGAAATTATCTTGACTCGGACCACATTCCCAGTTTCAGGGCTATATCATATTTTACCGGTAAAGAACTCTGGAGGCTTGATGTAAAATGGACTGACAGCTATAGTCGTGATGTTGACGGTTCGGCTCTTATAATTGATGATACGGTATATATCGGACTCGAAAACTCTCTTTTTACAGTTATTAATCCCGATCCTGCATGCGCTGACACCATAGACAGTATGCTTCAACCACAAATTATCAGAGAAATTCCGCTCTATGAAAAAAAAGATGCCGTAGCACATAAAAGCAATATTGTAACAGAATCGTCGCCATGCCTGCTTAACGGAATTATTTATATTGCCTCGGGATCAGGTCACGTTTATGGCTATGACATGATTACAAATCAATTAACATGGGACTTTTTTATCGGTTCCGACATTGATGGATCCGCAGTGGTTACTGATGACAGTTGTCTGATTGTTACTATTGAGAAACAGTATATAAAAGGTAAAGGAGGGGCATTTAAACTCAAACCGTCAAAACCTCCGAAAGAAGCGGTAATATGGTACCTGCCGACCCAAAATAATAAATATGGGTCATGGGAAGGAGGTATTATCGGCTCAGCAGGAATAAACGATGCTTACCATAATGATTCATTGCCTTATCTGGCTGTATTGGCTGCTATCGATGGTTATATGTATGTTGTAGAGCATAACAAAATAAAAGATAAAATAAAAGTAAAAGGCCCTGATGGCTTTTCCCGATATCCGACACCGGTAATCCGTTTTTATGAAAAAACAGGCCCGTCAATTTCAACACCAATCATTACGGACAACCGCATTATTACCGCCGGCTATAATGGCATTCATTTGTATTCCTATGACAAAAATCTTAATATAAGCAAACTCGATACATTTGGCGGTACATTTGAAGCCACGCCGGTAGTGTACAACAGACGGTTATACATTGCCAGCCGTGATGGTTATTTATATTGTTTAGGTAAATAAGCTTAAATTATTGGTTTGTTTTGATTTATTTTTTATATTAGGCTAATATTTTCACTTGCAAATCATGCCCTATAAAGAAAAAAAAGTTGAAAAACTCTACTATTCAATCGGCGAAGTTGCCCGGATGTTCAATGTGAATACTTCACTCATCCGCTTTTGGGAGAAGGAATTCGATATTATTAAACCCAAAAAGAACAAAAAGGGAAATCGTTTCTTTACCAAACAGGATATCGATAATTTCAATCTGATCTTCCATCT
>JAJUGM010000100.1 GCA_029268165.1 Bacteroidota bacterium | reverse complement strand
GTATTATTAATAATCTCTGTAAACGCCAACATATTGTTTTTCAGCAGCCAGACCTATACCGAGGCTTTGTTTTTATTGCTGCAGGCTATGGCGGTTTATTTCTTACTAAAACTTACTGATTATCTGAAAGAAAATAAATTAAATTATCTGGAGCATTGGAAATATTGGCTGATAACAGGATTTCTTATATTCCTTCTGACCATCACGCGCAACATAGGTATAACTTTTCTTATTGCTGTGATTGTTTTCTTTCTGTTCACAGGAAAGTTTTACGCAATTATTTACAGTATAGCTGGTTATTATATTTTTTCTCTTCCCTTTCAGCTTTACAAAAAAATTTTCTGGCATATCAGTAAGTCAACCATGTCGCAGCAAATGGACATTGTGCTTCTGAAAAATCCCTATAATCCTGCTTTAGGTACAGAGGACTTTTCGGGCATTGTAACCCGGTTTATTGAAAATGCTAAAATTTATATATCCAAATATTTTATGCAGACCCTCGGGTTGAAAGATCAGGCATCAACGGAAGCTGTACTTTTCCCGGCTATTGTCCTGCTTATTGTTTTCTTAATTGGTTTCTACTTAGCCATCAGAAAGGACAAGCTGATGTTTTTCCTGAGTATCTATCTCGGAGGCTCAGTATTTGTTACATTTGTTACCTTAAGCCAATCATGGGGACAGCTTAGGATGATTGTTGTGTACTTTCCGCTTATGTTTCTTTTCCTGTTATGGACATTATATGAGCTATCGAAGATGAATAAACTGAGATGGTTATTTCCCCTGCTTATTATTTTCAATCTGTTTGTATTCATTAAAACATTTGGAATATCGGCCAATAAAGCGAAAAACAATCAGAAAATTCTTATGAAAAATATAGCCGGAAACAAATATTATGGTTTAACACCTGACTGGCAAAACTTCCTGAAAATGAGCGAATGGGTTGGCAAGAACATTCCGGACAGTGTAGTAGTTGCATCCAGAAAGCCCTCCATGTCATTTATTTATAGCAAGGGCAGGGAATTTTTTCCGATTTACAGATTTCCGATTGAAAATGTCGATACAATGATAAGACAATTAAACATGCGCACCGGCCCGATTGTTGCTTTTGACCAGAATGAATTAACGGGGAAAAATATTCCTTTTATGCATCAGTTTATGCTTAAGCCTAGTATGGTAGCTGTAATCAGCCATGGCGATGATGTTTATCTTGTTCATGAATATGGAAAACCCGATAAGGCCCAATTTGAAAACATCATCAAATCAAATAATCTGAACTATATACCGATTGATTCACTATTAAACATGATACACAAATCGGGTAAACAGTCATACGCGGTTTCGCCCGATACACTACTTAATACTTTACGGCAAAATAAAGTTGAATATGTTATTATGGCCAGTCTTCGCGCGATACCAAATATGAAGACCGACCGGGTTGTAAATACCATACAACGATATTTATATGTAATTGAGCAGAAATACCCGGGTATTTTCATCCTTAAGCATCAGATAGGAACCGATAACAATGAACCTGCATGGCTTTACCAGATTAACTATTCAATGTATGGAATGAGCTTTAACAGACCTTAAAATAATAAATACAAATCAGAAGCTATAAATTCATCAAATGATAATAGAACAAAAAAGTAATCTGGTTCAATAAAATAGCCGATTTATTTATGAATAAAAGCAGGTTGCATACAGCAGCACTGATTGGTGCGGGAAATCTGGGGTTTAACCTTGGGCTTGCCTTACATAATAAAGGTATTAGAATAAAACAGGTTATTAGTAAGTCATCCGTATCAGCCAGAAAACTGGCATCACTGACCGGTTCTGATTTTTCTGACCATTTAAGTAATGTTGCAGCAGATGCTGATATCATAATCATTGCAGTACCTGATAAGGAAATCAGTGCTGTTGTGCACCAGGTAAATTTCGGGCAAAGCCTTGCCGTTCATACAGCCGGTTCAGTGCCTATGAAGATATTTTCTGGCCATGCAATAAATTACGGCGTTTTATATCCGCTGATGACATTCACACAAAACAATCCTGTTGATTTCACTACAATCCCTGTTTTAATAGAAGCTAACAGTACTGAAAATCTGACTAAGCTTAAGCATCTGGTTGATTTATTATCAGATAATGTGCACACCGTTAACTCTGAACAGCGGATGCATATTCATCTAGCAGCTGTTATAGCATGCAATTTCCCCAACCATTTGTATGCGCTGGCCTATGATATTCTGAATCGTCAGGGTATTTCATTTGATATACTTAAACCCCTTATACGTGAGGCAACAGATAAAGTATTCCATGTTTTGCCACAGGATGCACAAACCGGGCCTGCCATAAGAAATGATACAGTCACAATGGATAAACATTTGAAGCTGCTTGCCGATAGTCCGCTTATTGCAGCCATTTATCGTGATATTAGCAAAAGTATCATTACATTTGCCGGTAAAAAAGAGCTGAAAAAGTAAAACCAATAACTGTGCTATGAGCAATCTGAAAGAACAGTTTAATGAGATAAAAGCCTTTGCATTTGATGTTGATGGTGTGTTTACAAATGGCACTGTATTACTGCATCCGGGTGGTGAATTTGTGAGGATGATGAATATTAAGGATGGCTATGCTGTTCAGTATTCAGTAAAATCGGGGTATCCGGTTGCCATTATAACAGGCGGCTACTCAAGAATGGTAAAAAAGCGGTTTGCCTGTCTTGGCGTGAAAGATATTTATATGCATTCGGATAACAAACTCAAAGCTTACGAAGATTTCCGTAAAAAATATAATCTCGACGACAGGAATATCCTGTATATGGGTGATGACCTTCCTGATTACGAGGTAATGCTCAGATCGGGAGTTCCGGCATGTCCTGCTGATGCTGCAACAGAAATAAAAGAAATATCAAGGTATATATCAATGTACAAGGGTGGTGAAGGTTGCGTGAGAGATATAATTGAGCAGGTATTACGGTTGCATGGGAAATGGATGAAAAACGGGGCGTTTTTATGGTAATTAATTTCCGAAATATAATTACATGCTGTAAGCTGGTAAGATTACCTAATCTGCTGATTATCATACTTACCCAGTCGCTTATCCGTTGGATGCTCATCAGTCCGTTATTACAAATCAGCGGTTTATCACTACAAATGACCAGTCTGCAGTTCAGTTTACTGGTGCTCGCTACAGTTTTTATTACTGCCGGAGGGTATGCCATTAATGATTATTTCGACCGGAAGATTGATACGGTTAATAACCCTGACGAAGTTGTAGTGGGTCGCTCCATCAGCCTCCGCAATACCATGGCTATTCATCTTGTATTAACAGCACTGGGAGTTGTTTTGGGCATACTGGTAGCCTATCTGGTGCATTTCATATACCTGAGCCTCTTTTTTATTTTAGGAAGCGGAATATTATGGTTTTATTCAACCACTTACAAGCGCCAGGCATTTATTGGCAATATGATTGTTGCTATAATTACCGGAATGATTCCCATGCTTGTCTGGCTTTTTGAATTACCATTGATATATAGGAATTATCATGAGTTTATTCTGGATCGGGAAATAAATCTGATGTATATTTTCAAATGGGTGGCCGGATTTTCATGCTTTGCCTTCATGCTGACACTGATTCGTGAAATTATCAAAGATGCCGAAGATATTAAAGGAGATACTTCATTCGGCCGTAAGACCATACCTGCTCTGCTTGGTATGCGCGTATCGAAAGCAATTATTATCACCCTGATAGCTATAACAGTCTTTACGCTTATCCTGATCTGGAAGGTATATCTTCCTGATAAATTTACTCTTACTTACATAAGCATTTTCCTTATTTTGCCCCTTATTGTTGTTATATTTCTGATTTTGAAGGCTGACAATGCAAAAAAATATCATACAGCCAGCATCATGGTAAAGGGTATAATGATTACTGGCCTTTTATATGTAATACTTGCAAATTATCTGATGCATCACTTAAAGTAAACCAGTTGTGACTGCTATTGAGAAACTAAACAATTATAATATAATTCTGGCATCACGTTCGCCCCGCAGGCAATTTTTGCTTGGTGAACTGGGTATAAAATTCACCATACCTGAATACAATGATATTGAGGAATCATATCCTCCTGATATTATGGCTGATGCCATTCCTTTGTATCTGGCAAGAAAAAAAGCTGAATACTATCATTCATTACTGCAGGATAAAACCATATTAATTACAGCCGATACCATAGTGTGGCTTGAAAATGAAATTATCGGGAAGCCCCTGGATAGCGATGAAGCAAAAATGATGCTGCAGAAGCTTTCGGGCAGAATGCATTATGTTTATACCGGTGTTTGTGTTAAATCATTAAAAAAAGAAACCTCGTTTGTTGCAGAAACCAGGGTATTTTTCAGGCAATTGTCCGATGAAGAAATTAATTATTATGTTGACACATTCAACCCTGTTGATAAAGCGGGAGCATACGGTATTCAGGAATGGATCGGGTACGTAGGTGTTGAGCGTATTGAGGGTTCCTATTTTAATGTAATGGGATTGCCCGTGCAGAAGCTCTATAATACCTTGATACATTTTATTGAAAGTTAATCATTGTTAATTTTTGGTATATGAGAAAAGTTGTTACGTTAAGCATAGTATTCTTTCTGAATTATCGGCTTTTTGCCGGTGAAGGTTTATGGCTACCTATGTTACTTGAACAACTTAATATTATGGAAATGCAGAACGCCGGATTCAGGCTCTCAGCCGCTGATGTTTACAGCATAAATAATGCCTGCCTTAAAGATGCTGTTGTTATGTTTGGCAAAGGCTGCACAGGCGAAGTAATATCGCCTGAGGGTTTACTCATTACCAATCATCACTGTGCGTTCGGCCAGATTCAGTCGCACAGCACAGTTGAGAATGATTACCTGACCCAGGGATTCTGGGCTTATTCACGTGATATGGAACTGCCTTGCAAAGGATTGACGGTTTCATTTCTAGTAAGTATTGAAGACGTTAGTGAAAAAGTAACCAACGGTATAAGGTCTGACATGAATTACAAGGAACAATACGCCATAATTTCGGATAACATTAAGAAAATTGAAGTCGAAGCTGTAAGCGGTACACATTATGAAGCCAGCGTGGAATCATTCTGGTTCGGGAAGGAATACTATTTATTTATTTATGAAACATATAAAGACATAAGGCTCGCAGGCGCACCTCCGCTGACTATTGGTAAATTTGGCGGAGAAACCGACAACTGGATATGGCCCCGGCACAATGCCGATTTTACACTTTTCAGAATTTATGCCTCAAAAGACAACAGGCCTGCCGATTATAGCCCCGACAATGTCCCGTATAAGCCAAAAAAATACCTGACCATTTCAACAAAAGGAGTCAATGAAGGCGATTTTACCATGGTAATGGGCTATCCGGGACGCACCGATGAATATCTTTATTCAGCCGGATTAAAAATGATTGCCAGTGATATATTACCTGCAAAAATTAAAATGCGTGAAGAAAGACTTGCTTTGTTGGCTCAGGAAATGAGCAAAAGTGCTGAAAACAAACTGAAGTACTCCGGTAAATATCAGGGAATCAGCAACTCATGGAAAAAGTGGATTGGCGTAATAAGGGGAGTTAGTAAAACAGATGCTGTAACCCGCAAAATCACTCAGGAAAACTATCTGAAATACCTCATAGAGCATGATACCACGTTCAGATTTTATCAATCAGACATACTGAATGAACTGGCTGAATATTATGAAAAGAACAGGGATGTGATGATTGCGCTTGATCTGGTAAACGAACTGCTAAACAGTTTTGAAATGATCAGGTTTTCTTCTGGTTTTGTAACCGATGCACTGGCTGCATTAAATACCGATAAACCTGATATTGAAGAAATTAAGTCAAAAATGCAGAAAAAGGCTGATGTTTTCTTTAATTCTTTTAATAAAAACATCGATAACAGAACTATGGCTTCATTGCTCAGGATTTACTTTGAATCGGTAAATCCGGCTTTCTATACCGATATTTATGATGAAATAAAAAACAAATATAACGGAGAAATATCGGCCTATATTGATAATTTGTATGAAAAAAGCATTTTTGCCGATCCTGAAAGGCTTGAAAACACCATTCATCAATTATCGCAAAAATCGGGTAAAAGGCTGGTAAACGACCCTGCTTCGCAGTTTTATCAGTCTTTTTCGAATCTGTTTTATCCATACTTCTTGGCGGCCGACAGCCTTGATATGGCACTTGATCAGTTGTACAGACGTTATATTGAGGTACTGATGGCAGCCGATACAATACGCAGGTTTTATCCCGACGCTAACTTCACCATGAGAATATCATATGGAAAAGCCGAAGGATACCAACCTGCAGATGCAGTGAATTATGAATATATGACTACAGTGAAAGGCATTCTTGAGAAGGAAGATATGGAAAATCCTGACTTTCATGTTCCCCTGAAACTTAAAGAACTAATTATCAATAAAGAATTCGGAAAATATGGGGTTGATTCAACAATACCGGTTTGCTTTATTGCCTCAAATCACACATCAGGAGGTAATTCCGGAAGCCCTGTACTTAATGCAGAAGGAAAACTCATAGGAATTAATTTCGACCGAAACTGGGAAGGCACCATCAGCGATTATTTGTATGACCCTGAAATATGCCGTAATATTGTAACAGATATCCGATATATCCTGTTTATCATTGATAAATATGCCGGTGCAAAGAATTTCATCAACGAACTCAGTATTGAATGACGAAAAGCGTTTTTATCAGGGTTAATGGCTGTGGTAATGCATGGCCTGTTTTTCTTGGACAGGAACATCCGTTTTATAACAGATTTGACGGGGATGATCTGGGAAGCGCATCTTTTTCCATAATTGGATGCCAAACAAAAGCTTTTTCGGCTAAACAAATCGCATGGGAGATACTCATTGACGCGGGACATAATACTGTGCCGGTATTACTCAGAAATGAGAACCGCATCCCCGAAGCTGTTTTACTTACACACGGACATCTTGATCACATACTGGGCCTCGACTGGATTGCACAAAGCAGTAGTTTTACAACAAAAGGCAAAAAGCTTCCGCTGTATGCCACCACAATGTGCCGGCAGCAGGTATTGCAAACCATTCCGCATATAAAACATGCTATATCGTTTTGTGAACTAAGACTTGGAGTGAAGACCTCTGTAACTGAAGTTGATGGATTATCTGTCACCGCTTTTCCGGTATATCATGGCGATAGCGCCCCTGGTGCAGTCATGCTGCTCATTGAATACAGGAAAGATCATTCAGCATCGCATGCATTATTTACAGGCGATTTGGTATTTCCTTTTCTCCGGGATGAAGATTATACCGAAATTTCAAAAGCCCAGGTTCTTTATATCGATTGTTCAAACCGCTTCGGTTATCCGCAATCGAATCATATCAGTTTTACAGGAAAACCTGCCGGTAAAAAGGCAATACCAGATTATGCCAATGATTGGAAAAAGAAAAATCCCCTCAAACAGTTAGTTGAAAAACAAATACAAAACTCAGATGACACTTCTTTTACAGATTATTTCAGAAATTTTCTGAAACAGCACCGCGATTATAAAAACATACCATTTACAATTACTGATTTCCTCAATAAAACAGGAATCAGAAATATTAATCTGGTTCATTATTCCGGATATCACGACAATAATTATTACGGAGAAGAGATGATGAGTCGCCGCAAATTAATAAAATGGGCAAAAAGCATATTGCCCGATGCTTTTACAGTATATGCCCCTGAAAGCGGTGATATATTCCAACTGGCATAATTATTTGCATTAGTTCAGCAGCCTAAAAATTAACAAACCGGTAATTCAGACATCCGCTTTCACATGTCACCCTTAAACAGGAAGGCGTTTTATGCACGTCTTCTAGGGCATCCAATGTCACATATACTGTGCTGCCATACTTTTCAACGGCCCGGTTATGGTCATGGCCCATAATAACCATATTAACGTTGGTTTCGGCAAAAAGATTAATCAGATAACCAACTTCCTCAACAAGCAGATTCGTACTTGAGGTCTTTCGTGCACGGAAAAAATTTACATGGGTCGCTACAATGCAATGATTATACATTTGCCTTTTTTCCTTTAGGATATTAGTCAGCCATTTCAGTTGCTTATCACCCAGTGTACCACTGCCTGTGTCAAGAATAATGAACAAGTCAGCCCCGTAATGCGTTTTTACACTAAAAGAATATACTGAAGATCCGAAGAGTCTGTAAAAATGCTTCCAACCATCAAAATACAGATCATGATTCCCTGCCGTTAAAAAATAAGGAACTGAAGCATTGGTGGACAAATGATCATTAAAAACCATATAATCATCTTCATTTCCTGTAGTCAGGTCACCTGCCAGAACAGAAAATGAACATTCAGCAGTGTCAGCGCGTTCCAGTAATAAATCAAAATTCTGAGTAGTCCCTACATGAAGGTCTCCGGCAGCTAAAAAAGTGTAGGCACTTTCATTAACCAGTATTTCGGGCTTATCCTGAAGACTATTAAATGACATTGACTGCCCAAACCGCTCATCAATATTGACTCCCTCAATAAAGAAGCCTTTGAAATCAAGCTCTTTTGAACAGGAAATACCTGAAATCAATAAATATATCAGGCCGCATCGTATTAAAAAGCTGATAATTCCCATTCCAAACCCAATCTGAAATGATATCCGAAATGATTTGCCTTAAGGTTAAACATTCCGGCTTTACGGTGCCAGTATGATATATAAGGCATTACTTTATTTCTGAATTTATATGATACTTTTATATTAAACAAAGGATTTGTTTCCTGTTCGATAATGAAATAATCCATATTTGTTACTGACACTGATAACTGCCATGAAGTATTGCTAATTATCCTGTAATGAAAGGAATAGATTATGTTCCAGTTTTCAGAAATAATATCAGGTTTGCGTTTAAGTTCAGCCTGCAAATCCTCACTGGTAATAAGCCTGTAATAACGAAACTGATTGCCAATAAGTATTTCAAAACGTTTCCCGATGTGTTCAGCGTAAACTCCCCAGTTATTTTCCTTAATTATTTCAGACAAGGGACGATGCAGATAGAAAGCACCTATATCAAAAGTCCTTCTGAAAAAATTGAGCTGCCTTGAACCATTTAACAAACAGCCTTCAAAACGACTGCCTTTATGCCCCTCAAAAATGTAAGAAACACCCGGAGATAAGGCAAACTTGCTGAAAGTATATGATGCTAAAATGGAACTGCTTGCATAAGAATCAGACAAAATTACATTTTTACCTGCATCAAGGTATGCCATTAATGAAACCTGAGAATAGCCAGATATTAATGAGGCAAAAACAACAGGCAAAATGAAAATAAACTTATGTCTGATATACATTAACCCTACTTATATATTATATTTTACGGATTGATGAATCAGGCTGTTTGTTATTTTACGCCAAACGATTCATAACGTGGATACATGGTACCTTTTTGTCAATCAAAAGCTAATTAACCTTTAATCCCAAGTACGATGAATTTACAAATTCATTCGGGCGCATAAAAATAATTGTTCACGGAATTTTGACGATTAGGATTGAATGGTGATGGGGCTTTGCCCCATACCCCACATCCTTTTTTGTCTTGACACAAAAAAGGATGCAAAAAAAGTCAAGGCTCAGGCAGTTTGCCCTAAAAACTACGGCTCGCCGGGCATGCGCAATACAACAGATAGCAAGGTTGGCGGTTTATAATAACCAGTTGCTTTTAGCTGCCTTTACTTTGCGATGAACTCAGACTGTATTGCTTGCTATCGTGGTTTTGAACTGGTTGATGGATACGATCAGCCTTGTTGCACTAAAATATCC
>JAJUGM010000099.1 GCA_029268165.1 Bacteroidota bacterium | reverse complement strand
GCAGGTAAGGCATATACTGTTCCTGAAATGTAAAACCATAGTAAAGGTACCTGAATTCCTCAACAGATAAAGTGGTATCATTCCTCTGGTATCTTTCAAAAAGGCGCGGATAATAAAAAATGGAAGTTTCAGATGTAACAACCGATTTTATGTTATTGAAATCAACTTTGGTGAATTGAAATTGTTGTGCATTCAGCGAAACTGAAGCTGATAAGGTTATTATCAATGTCCTGAAATTTCGTAAGATCATTTTAAAATTATTTATGAATTACTTCCGATTTCTTTCCAAACTTACGAAATCATTTTGTCAGTTCAATGACTTTTGGTAGATGATGGATACCTGATATCAGCTATCGGTTAACAAACATCAGCTATCCAACATCCAGTAAATAATGCAAAACCGCTGTATATTATCAGGTATGGGTTTTAACGATGGCTCTGATTAAGCAGGGCTGATAGCTTCAACAGGGCAGACATCAGCACAGGCACCGCAGTCGATGCATTTATCAGGATCAATCTTATAAATATCCCCTTCGGAAATAGCTTCGGAAGCGCATTCGGGCAGGCAAGTACCGCAGGCAGTGCAGCTATTACTAATTAAGTATGCCATAATCTTAATGTTAAATTAAAGGCACAAAAATATATTTTTCAGCCGAACGAAAAAAAATTTTTTTTCAATTGTTAGTTTTTTCACAATTATCGTTTAAAAACGCTACAGCCAGCCAGGCCATATTCATCATTCCTGTGAGGATGGCATTTTCATCAATGTCAAACGAAGGAGAATGAAGTTGTGAGGCATATTTGCCTTTGTTGTCGGTTATTCCCAGCCTGTAAAATACTGCAGGAAATTGTTGTGAATAATATGCAAAATCTTCCGAAGTCATTCTTATGTCGAGTTCTTCCACATTTCCATCACCCAGCAGCAGGCGGGAGTATTTCATGGCTTTATGGGTTATTTCATGATGATTGACCAAAACCGGATAACCTTTTTTAATCATCACTTCACATTCACCACCCATACCTTTGGCTATACTTTGTGCTACTGAGGTTATTTTTTCATGTGCCTGATGCCGCCATGTTTCGTTTAATGTTCTGAAAGTACCTTCAAGCCTCACAGAATCGGGAATCACATTTACAGCGCCTTTTGCTTCAAATACTCCGAATGACAACACTGAAGGTTCGGTAGGATTGGCATTACGACTTACAATTTGCTGTAGTGCAACAACAATATGTGATGCAATAAGGATCGGGTCAACCAGTTGATGCGGCGTGGCAGCATGGCCGCCTTTGCCTTTCACTGTAAAATAAATTTCGTCAGATGAGGCCATATAGGTGCCTGGTCTGAAACCCACCTTGCCTGTGGATAATCCTGGAAGCACATGCTGGGCTATAATGATATCGGGTTTTGGATCCTGTAAAGCGCCATCGGTAATCATTTGCTGCGCCCCTCCGGGTAGTTTTTCCTCTGCCGGCTGAAATAGGAGCACAACTGT
Source organism: Bacteroidota bacterium (assembly GCA_029268165.1). GTDB lineage: Bacteria > Bacteroidota > Bacteroidia > Bacteroidales > UBA10428 > UBA5072. Next base: position 8,492 of record JAJUGM010000099.1, on the reverse strand, counting down.
GCCTGGTAATTTATCTTTCAGACCATTAATTATTTTGGCAGCACCCAACAGCGAGGCCATGTGCACATCGTGGCCACAGGCATGCATTTTACCCTCTGATTTTGACTTATAAACAGTATTGTTTTTTTCAGTTACCGGAAGGGCGTCCATTTCAGCCCGCAGTGCAACAACTCCGCTGCCTTTATTTTTACCCTCAATGACGCCCACAATGCCGGTATTGGCAAAACCTTTACGATAAAAAATACCTGCTTGTTTAAACTGGTCTTCAATATATGCCGATGTCTGATACTCTTCAAACGATAATTCAGGATGCTGATGCAGATGCCGGCGAATGGCAATCACTTCGTTAACATATTGGCGGGCAAGTGTGACAATATCTTCTTTTTTAATCATGCAGCAAAAGGTTTAAAGAAAGATTATTTTCCGAAAATCATTTTAAAGCTTGCCAGGAGCATCAGCAGGCCGAACATAACTTTAAGTGTTTTTGCGGGCAGATGAATGGCAATAAGCGAGCCGAAATAGCCACCCACCAGAAAGGCAATCATCACTATTACAGCTACTTTGAAATTGACAAAGCCCTGTTTGTAATAATTATAAAAGGCAAGTAGCCCCACCGGGAATAAAAGTATTGCCAGGCTTGTACCTTGTGCGTTATGCTGAGGCATCTGAAAAAAGTATATAAGCGCAGGCACGATGATAATTGCTCCTCCTACGCCTAATGTGCCGGCAATAAGTCCTGCAGAAAGACCAATGGCAATCAGAATGAATATATCAGTTATGTTCATAGCTTTTAAAAATCCAGACTCATGGAAAAATAAAATTTGGGCGATAAAAGAATACCATTTTCGATACCCCAGGCCCAGTCGAGCCTCAGAAAATAACCGGCCAGCATTGACCTAAGGCCAAATCCGTAGCCGGCTACAAAGGGATCGCGATCAGCATCAATAGTAATAGTTATCGGCCCGTTTTCAATAATGTCATTGTCATAAGCGTTTCTGCTCGACCAGGGTGTAGGGCCTGACCATGCCGAGCCAATATCAAAGAAGCCGATAATCTGGAAATTCTGAATAAAGGCATTACTGATAGGATAATTGGTCAGGTACCTGAATACAGGAAGACGTAATTCACTGTTGAACAGGGCAAAATTGTTTCCGTTTCGGATGTTTTGCGGAAAACCTCTCATATTGGTGGCAACAGCCTGGTAGGCATAATTCTGTTTGGTGTCAATAGCTACTTCAGAAAATGGAGTGAATGTTGGATTTTTTACAGGATTCAGGTTTATCCAATTGTCCACACCACCGAGGTAATAAATAATCCGGCTTGTACCCTGAGAAGTACTCCATGCAAACCGGTTAGCCCAGATAAGACTACGATGAATACGGGTATAATGACGGATATCGGCTCCAAAAACCACTAGTTCATAGAGGTCATTATAAACCTGTTCATAGAATTCGGCAAAAAGTTTATAACGCACACCGCTATATAGATTAATACCCAGATTCCGCGTGTTGTCAAAAATATATTCAAATTTTACTCCGCCCCAGTATTTATAATCATTAGGTTTGTTGAGTGATGTTGGATCAACAGAAAGATAAACATTACGATCTGACCTCAGTGTAACTGTGGTTACAAACGATTGCACCTGATTGAACGGGTATCGCATTATGTATGAAAGCTCGTGGGTATGGGTTTTAATATAAAAGTAATCAGAACCTACTTCACCAATATTCTTAAAAGCCTGCCTGTGGAAAACTACTGATTTATCCAACCTGGTTTTAAGGTTTTCAAAACTCAGCAGGTATTCGTTGGCATCCAGATCAGGTGACATTCTTATACCTCCGGTAATTTTGTAGTCTTCAAAAAGGTCATTGGTGCCCAGTTTGAAAAGTAAGTTAAAACCCGGGTTAAAATAATAGGCACCACCAGTAAAAGCCTGATAGGAAGCATTAAGAAAATTGAAGTCAACCTGGCTTACCAGTATATTCTGATAAAACGCCCGCTCATAGATTCGTATCCTCGGCCGTTTTTGTTCGGTTGTATCTGATTTAATTACTGCATTTTTATTTTTGAGTTTTTCATTATATGCATTTATTTTCTCAATTTCAAATACATAATTATTTATATCTACATCACTGTTATTTAATGAAATAGTGTCGTCATCAAGAATAATGCCTGCATCGGTAATGGCGTCAAGGCTTATGACCTTTTGTCTTACGTTTCTCATGCTGTCATCAAAGGCCATTTGCCGGCTAATCAGTTTTCGTGTTTCTGTTACAGCAGCTTTCTCCGTTATCTGATTATTTAAGTCTAACGGGTTAAGATACAATTTATATCTGCCTTTATTAAAAAATATTTCTCCTACAGATTGGGTGTTTTTATTATAATCCTGTTCAATGATATTGCTTCCGAAATTGGTTAAAGGATGGGTCTGGGCATAATACCTGTAATGGACAGCAGTGTCAATAAAACTAATAGTACTATCGAATTTTGATAAATAACGGTTTATAATGCCGGTCTGGTCATTAAGCTCAATAAACTGGTTTTTTTCAACTTCAGCTGGATATAATTTTTCAACATATTTTCCGTGATCAAGCCGCATAAGCACATTTTTATTTGCTCTGAGGTCAAGTATAAAAAGGTCTTTTGTAAATGCCCTTTGAGAGCTGCCCTTACTATCATACACAAGCGTGTCTGTGGGTCGGTCAGAGGCAAAAATTATCTGTGACGAATTATTAACGAACCGGGGTGATAAATCGTTGTAAGGGTCATTGGTTAACTGTTGGTTGGTAGCGGCAGTAAGGTTGTGTATATAAATATCAGTTTGTCCTTTTATCACTCCTGAGATTACTATTGACATACCGTCATCTGAAAAAGAATAATCCAGTACTTTTTCAAAGTATAAAAAGTTTCTGACGATTTTCTTTTTTTCGTCGAGAATATAATAATACAATTTCAGCCCGCCTTTTTCTTCAGTAATGAATGAAAGAATGCGGCCTGAGGGATGCCAGGCAATAACCGGAAAGGAATAGTCAGTAATCTGGTCGAGCTTATGCTCTTTTTTCAGGATTCTTTTCTTTTTTCCGGTGCGGGTGTCATAAAGCCAGATTTTATATTGCCCCATCTGATTGGTTATGTAAGCAATATGATTACTCCCGGGGCTTATTCTTATGTTCTGATATACAACGCCTTTTTTTGTACGTTTAAGAAGTTCACCTGACTGCGGAACTTTCTGCAAAGCAGCATCAGCAGAAAAAAGATTCATATAATATCCGACCCACTCATAGGACAGTTCTTTCAGGGGTAGCCCCAGTACATAAAGAAATCCTCGGCTGACTGACTTGTTAATGCGTGTAAGGTAAATGATACTCGGGATGACTGATTCACCATAGGTATCAGCAATATATTTCCACAGGGCATGTCCTGCATAGCGTGCATCAATGCCTGTGAGCCGGTTAAATTTTTCATATTTTCCTGAAACGATGCCATCTTTTACCCTGTTTTCAATATGAAAATCCCAGCGGTTTGAGAGGTATGATATCAACCCCTCAAGATACCAGTCGGGTATATTTACCAGCGTTGTATTGGTCATGTTGTCCAGAACAGCATTACCATACAACATTTCATTGATTATCACCCTTGCTATAGCAGCCCTTATCTGGATATCAAACTGTTTTAAATCACCTTCATAATAAAGGAATACTTTGTTGCGGCTGATATTGGTTACTCCTCCTATATTATAATCAACATTTCCTGTTATCAGGCCAATATTGCTCTCCCTGAAATCAGAAAGTCTGTTATAAACTATGAATATGATACGGCTTTCAAGAGAATAATCGAAAAATGATTCGATTTTTGGGATCATGTTTGCTGCATAATCAGCAACATATTCTGCCATCCTCTGACCGTCTTCGTTAAAGTAAACATCATAATTTTCATAACGGTAAAAAGACCAGACATAGTCATTATACTGAACACGGTTCTTCCCAAAACTCATCTGATGCCCGTTATAAAACTGAGCGCCGGCTTTCAGTGAAAACAGCATTAAAAATATTAACCATCCCCAAAGCCTGAAAACTTTCATCCTTTTAATAAAAAATCATTTAATAATGACTGATAAAATTAGTTTATTCTTGCGAATATACAATCAGGGCAAAATTTATCCGTAAAGAATTTTTATTTTTGTATTCGGTAAATGCAACTATTTTTATCTACATACATGAAAAAAATAATATTTTTTTTATCCGGAATACTGATTACTTATATTATTTCAGCACAATTTGAAAGGCCTGTAATTGTATTCGAAACACAGGAACATGATTTCGGAAGGATTCTGGAACAAAGCGGCGAAGTCAGTACCGAGTTTGAATTTACCAATACAGGTAAAGTGCCTTTAATTCTTCAAAATGTGCAGGCTTCATGCGGTTGTACTACGCCTGAATGGCCTAAAGAGCCACTGATGCCCGGGCAACAGGGAACAATTAAAGTGGCATTTAATCCTAAAAACCGCCCTGGGCCATTTACCAAGACAATAACAGTGAGCAGCAACGCTGACCATCCTGTTCAGATTCTTACCATTAAAGGCATTGTAGTGCCTGAAGATAAAAACAGCCTGGTTAATTCTCTGGGTTATAAATATGAAATCGGCGACCTTAAATTGTCAACGATTTATGTTTCATTCGGTGAAATTGTCATGGGTAATACGGCTAAAGCCACGATTGACCTTATTAATGCTTCGCCCGATAGAACCATTCGCCCGGGATTCCTCAGTTTACCACCTTATGTGTCAGTTGAATTTTCCCCTGAAATTTTAGCGCCCTATGAAATGGGAAAAATTATTTTTAAATATTCATCTACCGGTAAGAATGACTGGGATTATGTTGCTGACAGGTTGATGCTTACTGTTAACGGCCAACTGGTCCCCAAAAATATTATCAGCCTTACTGCCATTATAAAAGAAGATTTTTCAAAACTTACGCCACAGGAATTAGCAAACGCTCCGGTGGCCGCATTTGATACAACCACCTATGATTTTGGGAAAATACCTGCCGCCGGTAAAGCAGAACATAATTTTATCATCAGCAACAAAGGAAGGTCTGAATTGTTTATACGCAAAGTAAGCGCATCATGTGGCTGCACAGTAGTTCAGCCAACAAAAAACAAAATTTTGTCTGGCGAATCAACTGAAATAAAAGTGGTTTATGATCCTCATGGACGCAGCGGTGCTGATAAAAAAGCCATTACAGTTGTTACTAATGATCCACGACAACCGAAAACATATCTTTGGATCAAAGCTTTTGTTGAAGCACAGATTTCAACATCAGTTCAGCCCTGAAAAATGATATACCATGGTCGACGAAGAATTTAAAAGTGCCCTGGGTGTGCTTAACGGTGTTATGCCTCCGCCCCTGATCAATGAGGAGTCGGTCAGGAAATACAAAGCTAAGCGGAAGCAACTACCGTCAGTGGATGAGTTTACAGCAGGCATTTTAAAAGGCGACCTTACCCTTCTTTCTCAGGCTATTACCCTAGTTGAAAGTTCACTGCCTTCACACGCCGAAATTGCCCAACAGATTCTTGAGCACTGCGTTCCATTTTCAGGTAATTCCATACGTATTGGTATTACCGGAGTTCCTGGCGTGGGAAAAAGCACATTTATTGAGACACTGGGCCTCCGACTGGTTAACAGTAATCATAAGCTTGCTGTACTTGCTATTGATCCAAGCAGCGAAAGGTCAAAAGGAAGCATTATGGGCGATAAAACTCGTATGGAAGAATTATCATCACATCCGTATGCATTTATCAGGCCATCACCATCGGCAGGTTCGCTCGGAGGAGTAGCCAGGAAAACGCGCGAAACAATCATTTTATGCGAAGCAGCCGGATATGATACTATATTCGTTGAAACTGTAGGAGTAGGTCAAAGCGAAGTTGCCGTGCATTCCATGGTTGATTTTTTTCTTTTGTTGATGCTGTCCGGAGCTGGAGATGAACTGCAGGGAATTAAACGCGGTATTATGGAAATGGCTGATTTAATTGCTATTACAAAAGCCGACGGGGAAAATATTGAAAAAGCCGAAAGAGCCAAAGCTGAATACACCAATGCATTGCACCTTTTCCCTCCAACCGAATCACAATGGATTCCTAAGGTGATCACCTGTTCAGCAAAAAACATAACCGGAATTGATGATGTATGGGATAACATACTTGAATACATTGGATTAACCAAATCAAACGGTTATTTCGACAAGACACGTAAAAAACAGGCCTGTTACTGGATGTACGAAACCATTAACCAAAGCCTCATAGACGGCTTTTATCACGATAAAAGAATTCAGAAATTTCTTGAAAATTTTGAGAAAAAAGTTGTGGATGGAGAAATTTCACCATTTAAGCCTGCTAAGATTTTATTAGAGAAATATTATAAACGGAGATATATTAAACTTTATTACAAACGCAAGTAACCATCTGATTAAACAAAACCTTTATTAATGGGTTTATTTAAAAAGAAAGAAATAGAAACAAATCATAAAAACTCGAATCCATGGACTTTGATATTATCATTATAGGTAGTGGGCCTGGCGGCTATGTGGCAGCAATAAGAGCATCGCAGTTGGGCATGAAAGTAGCTGTGGTTGAAAAAGCCGAACTGGGCGGTATATGTCTGAACTGGGGTTGCATCCCAACCAAATCGTTATTAAAAAGCGCACAGGTTTATGAATACATTCATCATGCAGCAGATTACGGTATATCAGTTGGAGGGAATATAACAGCCGATTTCAGCAAAATGATAGCCCGAAGCCGCAGTGTGGCTGATGAAATGAATAAAGGTATTCAATTTCTTTTTAAAAAAAACAAAATAGAAGTGATTCAAGGTTTTGGAAGCCTTAAGGATAATCAGACGGTTATTGTAACTGCATCTGACGGAAAATCGGTCACGGTTAAAGCCACTCATATCATTCTTGCAACCGGCGCACGTTCACGGGAATTACCCGGTCTTAAACAAGACGGCAAAAAAATTATAGGTTACCGTGAAGCTATGACCCTTAAAGAGAAACCAGCATCGATGATTGTTGTGGGTTCGGGAGCTATTGGCAGCGAATTTGCTTATTTTTATAATACAATTGGCACCAAAGTTACCCTGGTGGAATATATGCCTAATGTTGTCCCGCTTGAAGACGAAGAAATCTCGAAAACACTTGAAAGGTCTTTTAAAAAAGCCGGAATGGAAGTATTAACATCGGCTACCGTAGAAAAAGTGGATTCCTCAGGGGAAAAATGCAAGGTTACAATAAAAACCTCAAAGAAAGAGGAAATCCGTGAAGCTGATATTGTTTTATCAGCTGTTGGCATTACGCCTAATCTTGAAAATATCGGAATTGAAAAGCTGGGTATAGCACTTGAAAACGGAAAAATTAAAACAGATGAATATTACCGTACCAATATCACTGGGATTTATGCAATAGGCGATATCATTTCAGGACCTGCACTGGCACATGTTGCATCGGCAGAAGGAATTATATGTGTTGAAAACATTGCTGGCAGAAATCCCCAACCGCTTAATTATAAAAACATACCGGCATGCACATACACCATGCCTGAGATAGCATCTGTAGGCCTAAATGAAAAAGCAGCCAGAGACGCAGGTTATGCAATTAAAGTAGGCAAATTTCCTTATACCGCTTCAGGAAAGGCCAAAGCTGCCGGACATAAAGACGGATTCATTAAGCTCATTTTTGATGAAAAATACGGTGAACTATTGGGCGCTCACATGATCGGTGCCAATGTTACCGAAATGATAGCTGAAATTGTCGTTGCACGAAACCTCGAAACCACCGGCCATGAACTGATTAAATCGGTACATCCGCATCCAACAATGAGTGAAGCCATAATGGAAGCCGCTGCTGTGGCTTATGGCGAGGGAATACATGTTTAGATGCAAGATGCAAGATTTAAAAAGAAAGACAAAAAAATAAGGTTTTTGATAAAATGTTTATATTTAAACAGGGCAATTATTTTTCAACACTATGGCTCAAAATGGATATCAGATATTGGATATTTGTTTTTAAATGTCAGATGTTTGATTGTTGCAATTTGTAATCTTTTATCTTGCATCTGGTTTCTTAGATACTGTATACTACCCTGAATCATGCATAAAACCTTTGTAACCCGATGCACCGGATATACCGGATAAAATTCAAACCCCCGTTTGTATTTTTTCTTTTAAAATTTTATTTTTAACCATCGTTATGATGAACCATGTTATGTTATCAGTATATGCTTTTTAAAATCCGCAACATTGCTTTTTTATTACTGCTTTTTCTTACTGTTCCCTCATCAGCCATTGACCCTGTTACGGTGGTGGTGTCGCTGACACCGCCCTACACTCCTTTTCTGAACGAATATGCTGCAGCAGGGACAGGCAAGCTGCAGGTTACCCTTATGGTGAACGACAGCCGCATGAACAACTACCCTGCACGGCTGCAGATGATCAT
>JAJUGM010000098.1 GCA_029268165.1 Bacteroidota bacterium | reverse complement strand
TCTCCTAAAAAGTAGATGAATCCTCCTCCAAAGGCATAACCCGAAAATTCATCAAGGCCGTCCTCATTATAATGTACTACATACGTCAATAAGCCAAGTGGCGATAATCTATAATGCCCGTTAAGAGCCAGATTGTCGGTTAAACCAACTTCTATATTTAATAAAGGCCCAAATTGTACAAAACCCAATGGATTTACAGATATGGCAAATCGTGATATAGCATTGTTATCAGCATTGCTGCTGTTAAAAGCTATATAAGAGAAGCTTCCGGTGGTTGATTCCTTTTTTAAATCAACTCCGTCCTGGCTATTTGCAATGCTGGCCATCGCAAATAAAATAATAAAACTAGTTGTTTTAGTCATAAAAAAGTAGGATAAATTTATTAAAAATAAGCATTTAAGCATTAAAAACAAATTATTCCTTACATTTTGTGCAACAATACCAAATAAAAGTTGTCCTTAGTAAAACAACTCATATAATAAACCTGACAAAGGTGTATACTAAAATATTGAATTTTGAAACGGTTTTTTAATTGAATATCAAAGATATAATATTTATGAAACCCATTCTGTTCTTTCTGGTACTTCTTATGCATTTAACGTGCGGATTTATTTTTAGTCAGCCAGTTACACAAGTAATCCGCGGAAGGGTAACTGACAAAATAACCCAGCAACCGCTTACAGGGGCAAATGTTATTGTTATCGGTACATCACCGGTTATCGGATCGGTTACTGACAGTGATGGATGGTTTAAAATAGACAAAATTGAACCGGGTCGTGTAAGCCTTGAAATCAGCTACATTGGATATCAACACATCGTTCTCAGCAATCTGTACCTTACCTCAGGCAAAGAGCTTATCATTCAGGCGGAACTTGAAGAAGAAGTGCAGCATGTGGGGGAAGCAGTTGTTAAAGCCTCTCAGAATAAAGCAAAAACAACAAATGATATGGCTGTTATCAGTGCGCGTTCGTTTACTGTGGAAGAAACAGAAAAATATGCCGGAAGCAGAGGCGATATTGCACGTATGGCTTCCAACTATGCCGGTGTTTCATTTGCCAATGATGCACGCAACGATATTGTAATAAGGGGTAATTCACCGGCCGGTCTGCTATGGAGGCTCGAAGATATTGATGTGCCCAATCCCAATCATTTTGCTGAAAATGGCACTACGGGCGGACCTGTTGGCATGCTTAACAATAATGTCCTGAGAAATTCCGATTTTTTTACCGGCGCATTCCCTGCTGAATACGGCAATGCATTATCGGGGGTATTCGACCTGAAAATGCGCAATGGTAACAATGAAAAATATGAACATATGTTCCAGATAGGGTTTAACGGACTTGAATTAGGCTCAGAAGGCCCTTTTAATAAAAATCACAGAAGTTCTTACCTTATCAACTACCGGTTTTCTACCATGGACTTTTTTGACAAAATTGGTGTAAACTTCGGCACTGCAGGTATTCCCCATTATCAGGACCTGTCATATAAACTTAATTTTCCCGTTAATAAAGGATTAATTTCCTTTTACGGAATAGGAGGAACAAGCAGTATTGCCATGCTTGACAGTAAGATTAAAGATGTAAACCTTTATTCTAATGAAGGACAGGATTTATACAATCGTTCAACATTAGGTGCTTCAGGAATTTCATATCTGAGGAATATTTCTTCAAAAACATATATAAAAGTTATTTTTTCAGCATTATATCAAAACGGTGGTACAGACGTTGATACCCTCGATGAAAACAGGAGGCTGACACGGGTTTACGAACATAACATATCGGAATACCGGTTAACCATTGCTGCCATCACAGGAACCAAATATAATGCAGGTCTTTCATCTAAGGCCGGAATAACAGTTGACCAGATGGGCTATGATATGAATACCTATTATTTTAATTATGATTCAGCACACATGATTAAATGCCTCTATGCTGAAAAGCCTCTTGGCTCAGGCGGATATTTATTGAGGGCCTTTAGCGAACTAAAATATAAGATCAGTAATCAGCTTACAATTGTCCCAGGTGTGCATGTTTTATATTATACAACCACCGGTAAACCTGCTGTTGAACCCCGTTTAGGCATTTCATGGCTCTATCTGCAACATTGCCGGATAAATTTTGGCTACGGGGCACATGCTAAAACACATGCGTTGTCAACCTACTATCTTGGGTCTTATTTGCCTGACGGGCAATATGCTGAAACCAATAAGCGCCTTGACTACACAAAATCACATCAGTGGGTTATGGGGCATGACTGGAATATAAACAGCAATCTGAGATTAAAAACCGAATTATATTACCAATACTTATATAATGTGCCTGTTGAGCAGCGCCCCACTTATTTCAGCCTACTAAACTCAGGCGCAGGATGGGACATTGGGGCCCAGGATAGTCTCGTAAACAAAGGAACCGGTAAAAACTTTGGAGTTGAGATAACCTTTGAAAAATTTCTGAATCAAGGCTATTATTATCTTCTAACTGCCTCAGTTTTTGAGTCAAAATATAAAGGCAGCGACGGTCTTGAAAGAAATACGGCATTTAACGGAAATTATGTAATTAATGCCCTCGCCGGAAAAGAATTTACATTGAAAAAGAATTCAGTGCTGAGTATCGATCTTAAAATATGCTATGCAGGCGGTAAAAGATATATTCCTGTTGACTATCAGCGTTCCATAGAATCGAATTCTACTGAATATGATTTCAATAATGCTTATGAAAAAAAATACCCTGCCTTTTTCAAAACTGATATAAAATGCGGATTCAGGCGCAATGGTAAACGAGTAACAGAAGAATATATATTTTTCATTGAAAATGTTACAAATCACAAAAATATTTTGCTTGAAAGATACAGCCGCAAGGAAAACAAAATAAAAACCACCTATCAGCTTGGATTTTTCCCGATGATGCAATACAGGATTAATTTTTAAAATTCTTTAAAATATATTGCATTTATTTGTTATTCAGAAAAATATTTTATAAATTTAATATTCATGCCGTCTGGCATGAAAAAATTTCATTTTTTTCCCATTGGTAGAAAAATATTTACAACTGTAATATTTAACAAGGGTTGTAAGTTTTGTAACCATGGTAAAAGAAAAAGATTTTATTATAACATTCCGTGGCAAATATATACATGTTCAGCATGCAGCTGATTATATAATTAATATTGAAAGTATTACACGGCTTTATAAAGCTGTTGGCGAAGCATGCCAGAAATACAAATGCTCTCGTGTGCTTGCTGAAGGGGGTGTATTAAGCCGCAGGATGAGCATGACTGATGCATTTGAATCAGGTAGCCATTTAGCACAGTCTATTACTGGATTAACTATGGCTATATGTTTAAAGGGGTATAAAGCAGATGAACTGACAACATTTTTTAAAACAGTTGCCCGCAACCGGGGCGCAACTATTGAGTTTTTTCAGGACAGCGATGATGCGCTCAGATGGTTAGGTATTCAGAAACCCGCGAGCAAAAAGAAAAAGGCCAGACATGGGGTTAAATAGAAATTATTGCACACAGAGACACGGAGTAAATTTTTAAGATTGCGTATTTTTGGCACAGCGATTTATGGTTGATTCGCCAGTTTGGTTTTTCACTTTTTCACCTTCACCCTTCATCACCTCATAACCTAATTACTTCGTCACTTCGTCACTCTAACTTTCAGCTTTTTCCTGCAATAAATTCTGTTTAAATATCATATTGTGGAAAATTAAAAACACATAACTTCATCCATAAATAAAAAAATTATATCATGAATAACAAATTATTACAGTACCTATCATTTGCCCTAATATTTGTTTTTTTTGCAGCAAACGGGCAAAACAAAGACAAAGCTATTTTCAGGTTGGTTACACCCGGTTTTTACCAGAATTCAATACTCAAAGACGACCGGGAAGTCAAAGAGCGTGTTGCCCCCGCTAAAGAGCGAAAAATCTTTGTTGCCGACCTGACAGGATTATCATTGCCTAACAAGCTCGAACTATATAAAACAAAGCAATGGCATAATCCACCCCTGTCACAAGGCAATACAGGTACATGCTGGTGTTTTTCAACCACTTCTTTCCTTGAGACTGAAGCATACCGAATAAATAAAATAAAAGTCAAACTGTCGGAAATGTACACCGTGTATTGGGAATATGTTGAAAAAGCCCGCAGGTATGTCAAAGAAAGAGGTAATTCTGTATTTGATGAAGGGTCAGAGGCTAATGCTTTGCCCCGTATCTGGAAAAAATATGGCATCGTTCCTGCATCAGCATATACAGGCCTTCTGGAAGGCAGAAAATATCATAATCACGAAGCCATGGTAAAGGAAATGAAAACTTACCTTGAATCATTAAAGACAAATGCAGCATGGGACGAAAATAATGCAATTCAAACAATTAAGGCTATCCTCAACCATTACTTGGGTGAACCTCCGTCTGAGATAATGGTAAATGGCAGGAAAATTACCCCCATCCAATACCTTAAGGAAATTATTCAAATTAATCCCGATGACTATGTGGATATTCTTTCCTATCGCCAGGAACCTTTTTATCAGTATGTGGAGTACAAGGTGCCTGATAACTGGTGGCATAGCTCCGATTATTACAATGTACCACTTGATGTATATATGGAAACCCTTAAGAAAGTAATCCGTAACGGTTACACTGTCAGTATCGGCGGCGATGTATCGGAACCTGGTTTTGACCCGCAAACTCAATGTGCTGTTGTACCCGACTTTGATATACCTGCAGCCTATATTAATGATGATGCACGCCAGTTCAGATTTTCAAACAGCACAACTACTGACGACCATGGCATGCATCTGGTGGGATATCTTGAAAAAGACGGTAAAGACTGGTATCTGATTAAAGATTCGAGTTCAGGCTCAAGGAATAATGATCCTGATGCACCGGAGTTTGGTTATTACTTTTTCTCAGAAGATTATGTAAGGCTTAAAATGATGGCTTTCATGGTGCACAAAGATGCTGTTAAAGACCTCACAGGAACTTCAACAAAATAATGACACATGAAAAAAACCAGCTGATTTTATTAATTTACTTATTCATAAAAATATAGCATTCATTATTTCAGATTCAGGAAAACGATTTCCTGATGCTAAGATCATCACAACTGATTTTGTTTTAGGACCTTTCGTGATTAACATAAATAAAAATATGCCTGGCCTGATAAAGATAAGAGTTGAATGCCATTCAGGCTATAAAGCAGATGAATATCCGAAGTGTTTTTATTGGGATGACCAACGTTTTGACATATTGGAAATAACTGACAGATGGTATCACAGAGGTTTGAGCGCTGAATGGCCTGCTGCAGATTATTTCAAAGTGCTTACCGCAGATAATATGCAATGTATATTAAAGCATGAGTTGGAGAAGGATGAATGGTATTATGTTTCTAAGCAAACCGGTTAAAAATATTTATCGACTGAATAATAAGCCTATGTACAATCTCGGGCCAGCAGTAAGATTGCTGGTTTTTGAGCCAGCCAACGGCACTAAATAGTCAATCTTTACAACTGCGGTAAATTTCGATTTCAATGTATATTCTGCCGATATTGCCGGAGCAAAAATCATAACAGCAAACCGGCGGTAAATAATTCTGTCGGCCTCATAATCGCTGGCATCCACCTCAATGAATTGCATATCATTCACGCCCCCTCCGCCAAATGTAAAATTCAGTCCGGGGCGGATTTTTTTATTACTAAACTGATAACCAAACAATATACCTCCCCACCCTAATCTGAAAATACCATTATCCTGAGGATAATGAAAATATGAAGTATATCCTTCAGCGCCTGCTCTTATATGCTCAGAAATTAAAAAAACCAGCTGACCGCCAAATCCATAACATAATCCGTTTTGCTTATTTTCAGGGTGTTCAACGCTCAGATAACCCGAATGGATTAACATCCCTCCCTGGTATCTTATTTTGGCTTCAAGTTTATGGGTAAGAATTAAAAAAAACAGAAAAATGATAATAAATTTTTGCATGTAAACTCATAAAGTTTTGAATAGAAACGAATTTTAAATAAAGACTCTTTAAAATATCTCAAACCAAAAATAACATTTCTTTTTTAAATTAATGGAGAATCCGCAATTTTAAAATTTTATTAATATTGACATCATATTGGCTTAAAATAACAATACGATAGTTAAAATAAATGAAAGAAACAAATCATATAGGTTTTAATAACGAAAGATATCTTAAGGAACAGACTGCAGCTATTCTCGAAAGGGTTAACCGGTTTAATGACAAGCTTTATCTTGAATTTGGCAGCAAGATTTTATATGACTACCATGCAGCAAGAGTTCTTCCGGGATTTGACCCGAGTGTTAAAATGAGGTTACTTCAGCAACTTAAGGATAAAATTGATGTCATTTTGTGTATTCATGCGGGAGATATTGAGCGGAAGAAGATCAGGGCTGACTTTGGCAAAACTTACGATGCCGATGCATTAAAGACCATAGATGATTTCAGGGAGTGGGGCATGGATGTTACGGCAGTTGTTATTACCAAAAATCAGAATCAGCCCCCTGCAAAAGCATTTAAAAACAAACTTGAGCTGAGAGGCGTCAAAGTATGTTTACACCCCCCGATAAAAGGATACCCCACCGATGTTGACCTAATGGTAAGCGATAAAGAATATGGGGCTGATAAATATATTACTACAACCTTTTTATAAGCGGGGAATAAGAACCAGTGGGATAAGACTGAGGACTTTGTGAAGCTTAACCCAGATAACGGATAAAAGATGAGGGAAAAGGGATGTAGATAAAAGATGAAGCATCAACCCAAGTACGATGTATAAACAATTTTATCATGGCGAATCAAAATATTTTTAGAGGAGACTTTTCATTGCAAAACATTAATAAGGAAATGTTTTTCTGTTTATTAATGTCTAAGTGAAACCCCATCCCGAGATCTTAGAACAAATAATCATGAAGATAATTCAGGGTTTTCGGGATGGGGGTTTCAATGATAAAACAACAAATTTTTCTAATAGCGATCATTAGAAAAATAAGACTAATGACAAATATGAGTTAAAATCATTATAATGATAAGTTTTATCAATTTTTCATTCATAGCTAATTGTTTTACAATTATAAATCGCTAGGCCGGTGAAATATTTTGGCTGTTAGTTCTCATTAAATTTTTTATAGCTCGCATATCGCAGCTCTTTTCATGCATTGAATTTTATGATGAGCCAGTTTTTTTATTACTTTTGATATACATACTTTTAAAACAGAAATTAAAAATGGAAAAGAAAAAAACATCAAAGAAAATAACCCGGGTGGGGAGTGAAGAATCTTCAGACTCTTCAGCAAACGATACTATGACATTTGTTCCTACTGCTGAAAACAAATCAAAAGCCGGTACATTTCGTTTAATTGCTGTAATTGCATGGCTTGTTGCAATTGGCTGCGAAGTAGTGGCTATTTTCCAGCTAAGAAAAGTGCCGGTAAATACCACATTACTGATTATTCTGATTGTAGTGGCATTGGTTTTCGCGGTCACCGGATCATTACTCTGGAAAAAGGCTAACCGGTTTAATCCTGCATCTCAAAAGGATAAGATCAGATTCTTTATTCAAAACCAGTTGGGACTGATTATCAGTATCATTGCATTTCTACCGCTTGTTATCCTCGTTTTCACAAATAAAAATATGAGCGGTAAGCAAAAGGGACTGGTTGGTGCAGTTGCTGTTGTTGCTTTGCTGATAGCCGGAATAACAGGCATTGACTTCAACCCTCCTTCACAGGAAGAGTACCAGCAACAAACTGAGGAGGTCAAATCGCTCAATGACGGGGTGAATCATGTTTACTGGACAAAATACGGCAGGAGTTACCACCTGTATCAGGATTGTTCGTATATCAATACCGACAGAACGGATGAAATATTTGAAGGCACTGTGGCTCAGGCAAGAGAGTTAAAAAATATCACCGATCTTTGCGACCGTTGTGCTGCAAGAGCCAGGAAGGAAAAAGGACTTGATACAGGCCTTGAAAATCAGCCAACAGAAGAAGGCCAGACCGAACCATAATTTTAAAGGCCTGACAAGTTACAAAAACCTGTCAGGCTTTATTTTATCTTATCTTCTATTTCAATCCCCTTTTTATCAGCAATGGCTCAACAGATGGCTCCTGACCCCTGAATTTGCGGTATTGCACCATTCCTTCGTCCTCTCCGCTTTCAGCAAGGCAGTATTTCCTGAATTTGGCCGCAAGTTCTTTGTTAAATATATCACCTGATTGTTTGAATGCATTAAACGCATCGGCATCGAGTACTGCTGCCCAAATATATACATAATAACCGGCATCGTACCCTCCTTCAAATGCATGGGCAAAGTAGGTTGAGCGGTAACGCGGAATAATCTCCTTTATCAGGCCAATACGATTCATTGACTGATCTTCAAAAGTCAGGACATCGGGAATACTGTCGCCAGGGTTAATTGTATGATAATCAAGGTCGAGAATAGCTGCTGCAAGATATTCAACCGTTTCAAAACCCTGGTTGAACTTACCACTGTTTTGAATTTTCTCAATCAGTTCATCAGGCATTGGTTCTCCTGTAATATAATGTTTTGCAAAATGTTTTAAAACTATGGGTTCAGCAGCCCAGTTTTCCATAACCTGTGAAGGCAGTTCGACAAAATCGCGCGGTACGTTTCCGGCTGTCATATCATACTGGCCATCAACAAACAAAGCATGAAGTGCATGACCAAATTCGTGAAACATTGTGGTTACATCGTCCCATGTTAGTAAGGAAGGAATGTTGCCGGCTGGTTTGGTGGCATTGCAGACTATGGAAACTATAGGTGATATTTTCTTGCCGTACCGGTATTTGGCATCACGGAATGAAGTGCACCAGGCACCGCCACTTTTGCTGGCGCGCGGAAAATAATCAAGATATAGTATGCCTATATGAGCGCCGTCAGCCTCTTTTACCTCATAGACCTCCACTTCAGGATGATAAACCGGCATATTATCAAGCCTTGTAAATGTAATTCCATATAACTGATTGGCTACCCAAAACATTCCATCTCTGACATTTTCGAGTTTGAAATAAGGTTTTAGCTGCGTTTCATCCAAATTAAATTTCTGTTTACGCACTTTTTCGGCATAATACCACCAATCCCATGGAGCAAGTTTAAACTTTCCGCCTTCAGCATTAATGATAGCCTGCATATCCTTAACTTCCTTCCTGGAGACTTCCAGTGCAGGGTACCAAAGTTTGTACAGAAAGTCATAAACGGTTTCAGGTTTCTTTGCCATGTTGACATCAATAACATAAGCTGCATGATTCCTGAATCCGAGCAATGCAGCCCGTTGTGCCCTCAGTTCGGCAATCCGGCGAAGGATTTCCTTATTATCATATTCATTATTATTATTTCCGCGCATAAAATAAGCACGGTAAATTTTTTCGCGCAGGTCTCTCTTTTCAGAATACTGTATGAAAGGAATCCAGCTTGGTTTGTGCAATGTAAAAAGCCATTTGCCTTCAAGACTATCTGCCCGGGCAGCATCGGCTGCACCGGCAATTACACTCTCAGGCAGGCCTGCAAGGTCTTCTTTGTTTTCAATAATCAGTTTGAAGCTATTATTGGTTTCGGCAAGAAGGTTTTGTCCGAACTTTACCTGCAGGCTTGTAAGCTCTTCATTGATTTTCCGAAGTTTTTCCTTGTCTTCCTTGTTAAGGTTAGCTCCGCTCCTGACAAATACTTCATAATATTTCTCAACAACCCTTATCTGTGCCTTATCAAGTCCTGCATTATTTCTGCCTTCATACACCTGCTTAATTTTCCTGAAAAGGTCTTCATTCAATGTTATATCATCATTGTGAGCCGAAAGCATCGGGGCTATTTCCCTTGCCAGGGCCTGCATGGTATCATTGGTGTTGGCTTCAGCCAGGTTAAAGAATACAATTCTTACTTTGGAAAGCATATCACCTGATTTATCAAGGGCAAGGATGGTGTTTTCAAAATCGGGTTTTAACGGATTTTTAATAATAGCCTCAATTTCAGCATTATGTTGTTTTATACCTTCTTCAAAAGCCGGC
>JAJUGM010000097.1 GCA_029268165.1 Bacteroidota bacterium | reverse complement strand
GCCCGAATTCACGAGGTATTAATAAAAATTTCTATTCCTTCAGAGATAATCTTTGTAAACGACGGCAGTACTGATAAAACAGAAATGATTTTAAAAGGTATTTGTGTGAATTGTACATCATCAGAAAAAAAACGATGAGGGCAATAAACCGATATATTGCTTTTGTTCTGTTCATACTTTATACAATTCCGGTTATTTACCAGAACTTGCATGTTATTCAACATCACACAGTAAAAAACTATGCTTCAGCATATCAGAAAGGTCATATAGAAGGACAATCTGGGATTTCCATTATTCAGAAAGATGATCATTGTTTTGTCTGTGATTTTACATTTTTTTTAAATATTGTTCATCCAGTAAGAAAAATTTTTGCACAAGCATTCAATTTTACTGAACGCATATTCATTACAGCAATAGATGGTAAGACGACGCCCCGGGAGGACTCTGTTACACCCCGTGCCCCACCTGTTATATAGTCATATTCATTATTAATTCACCACATTTTTTATCATTTATTTTTCAACATGTAATCTTCAGATATGAAGGGTTTACAATGGCTGTTTGTTTTAGCTTTTTGTCTGCCACATCAATCTTTCAGCCAACATATTTATTATTCAGTAAGAGGGCAGGTAACCCATGAGGGCCAAACACCTTTAACGGGCGCCAATGTTATTTTAAATTCAGGGGAAAAAACAACGATTACGGATAAAGATGGAAAATTTGTTTTAGCAGAAATGGTTGCAGGTAAATATATTCTGGAAGTATCTTATCTTGGATATGAGAAATATACCGGTACACTAAACATAGTATCTGATACCTCTGTAGTGATAATGCTGAAACCTCAATTTCAAACTCTTGAGGAGGTTGCAGTTGTGGGTGAATATTCAGGTATGCTGAAAAGAGAAGACCCGACAAGTATTGAGAGCGTTAATAAACAGTATATTAAAAATTACTTGTCGGGCAACCTGATGAAAACCCTCGATCGTTTACCCGGTGTGAGCGCCATTGAAATCGGTTCGGGACAATCCAAACCTTTAATCCGGGGACTTGGCTTTAACCGGGTGGTAGTGGTTGAAAACGGAATTAAACATGAAGGTCAGCAATGGGGGGAAGAACACGGGCTTGAAATTGATCAGTATGCCATTGACCGCATTGAAATCATTAAAAGTCCTGCTTCTTTAATGTATGGTTCGGATGCGATTGGAGGAGTTATCAACCTGAAGCAGATTGAGATACCTGCAGAAAATACCTTCGGAGGTATGCTTGATATGACAGGGAAAAGTAATAATAATCTCTTGGGAATTTCATTCAATGCATATGCCAGAAAAAATAGAGCCTTTGTTTCAGGTAGATATACAATGATCGACTATGCTGATTACCATATACCCGCTGGCAGTGTGGATATTTACTCATACAGCATCCCTTTATTCAGAAACAGGTTAAGAAATACAGCAGGTAATGAACAATATCTTCATTTTTCTATCGGGAGTATCGGGAAACATTTTTTTAACAGGCTATTTATCAGCAATATGAAAAATAAGGTGGGTTTTTTTGCCAATGCACACGGACTTGAGCCACGAAATGTAGATATGTCTTTACATGATAAGTCAGCCAGGGATATTCATTATCCGTTTCAGGAAGTGAATCATTTTAAAATAAGCGCAAAAAGCACTATCAACCATGGGATAAATCAGATAGAGGCTATATTTGGTTACCAGAATAACTTCAGGCAGGAATGGAGCCAGTATGTGGCACATGGATATATGCCTGCTGTTTTCCCTGACAGTCTTTCTTTCCCTGATGTTTTGGAGCTTCAGTTTGATAAAGATGTATATTCAGGTGCCCTGAAAAATACCATTTCTTTTTCTGATAAATTTTCACTGACAACCGGTTTTAATTCAGAACTGCAAAAAAACTGTATTGATGGCAGGGGTTTTATTATTCCGGGCTTCAGACAGTTTACAATGGGAGTATACATGTATGATAAGTTCAGTTTATCCGAAAAAATCATTCTGCATGCCGGCTTAAGGTACGATTTTGGTAATATTGAAATTAAAGAATATTATGATTGGTTTAAAAGCCCTGTAATAAATGACCATGGCGATACAACCCATTATGATTATTTACAAAGGACGGCAGGTTTAAACCGGCGGTTTACGAACATTTGCTGGTCGGTTGGCATAAATTATAATGGTTCGGTATTCAGCCTGAAGGCTAATATCGGAAAAAGTTTTCGGATGCCCATAGCAAAGGAACTGGCTGCAAACGGTGTAAATTATCATCACTTCAGCTACGAAGTTGGAAATCCGAAGCTTTCATCAGAAGTATCCTATCAGTTCGATTTGGGACTGGAATGGAAACTTTCCCGTATTGTACTGGGATTAAGTCCGTTTTTGGGTTATTTCCCCAATTATATTTATCTGAACCCGTCGTACAGGCACGATTATTTATATGGCGCAGGCCACCAGATATTTTATTATACCCAAAGTGAAGTGCTGCGGGCTGGCGGAGAAATACATTTGCATTACAATGTATTGAAACAGGTCAAAGCCGGAGTAGTTGGTGAATATGTTTACTCGGAGCAATTATCAGGCGAAAAAAAAGGGTTTACTCTTCCGTTTTCTCCCCCTGCAAATGTGTTGTTAAACCTCAATTATTCGCCTGGAATTGGCAAGATGTTTAATGAAACTTATATTTCTGTTGATTACAAATTAGTGGCTGCTCAAAATAAAATTGTTCCTCCGGAAAGAAAAACTAAGGGATCACAGATAGTAAATATTTCTGTCGGTTCGAAGTTTGAATGGAAAGAGCAGTTTGTATCAGTTAATTTCCAGGTACAAAATCTTTTTAACAGCAAATATTTTAATCATACCAGCTATTACCGGATAATCAATGTACCTGAAGCCGGACGTAACTTTATTATTAATCTCTCAATTCCGTTTGAACATCAAACGGGTAAAAACAGAAAATAAATCAAACAAAAATTAAAAAATATGAAAACGAAAATTAGTCTTTTATTGATCATTGTTTCAGCGATAATCATGTTTTCTTCCTGCGAAAAGGAAGACGAAACATCAAAACCACAGATAAACAGTTTTGAATTGGGTTACCAGGACAGTAAGCTGGCCACCCTGGGCAACGACCTGCATATTGAAGCAGAAGTGGTTGCTGAGGGAAAGATAAATACTATCCGGGTGACCATACACCCTGAAGGGGAACATGAAGAAAAAAGCACTTTGGTTATCATGGGTGAAGGAGAATGGGAATTCGACTCAACTTATACTGAGTTTTCGGGATTGAGAAATACCACCTTTCACAAACACATAGACATCCCGTTAACTGCTGATACAGGCACTTATCATTTCCATTTCATAGTTACCGATGTGGAAGGTAACAAGGTTGAACGGGAAGAAGATTTGAAAATAGGACAACCCGATGATACGGTGGCCCCTGAGATTATGATTACAACTGCTCCAGCATCCGGACAGGGCTTCTCGAGTGGTGAAATCATTACTATATCCGGTTCGGTTACAGACAACCAGTGCCTTGGCGGACTGTATATCGGACTTGTACGTGAAGGTCAAAACCTTGATGATGACTCGGTCAATGCAACCAATACAATAACCATGCTGCATACACATGATTTTAGCAGCCCGACAGTCCATTCTTTCACGGCCAGTATTACTGTTGGCGCTGCACAGGATAACAACAACCCGTCTAAGGATATAACCGGTGACATTGCATGGCAACCGGGCAACTATTATATACTTGTGAAATTAAAAGATGTTTTTGGCGGCAACTGGACTTTTTCAGGTCATTACTCAATTATAATTAATTATTAATATCATTACAATTAGGCCTGGCAGTTTCGTTTGATGCTGCCGGGTATTTAAACTTAGCAATATGAAAATTCTCAAAATAAGCGCTTTGATAATGCTGATTTTCCTTTTATCAACCTGTAACAGGGATGAAGTGGACAACCAGAGGCCTGAAATAGATATGTCATGGGACGGAGCATTTCCAAAAAACTGTGATACACTATATATTGGCGAAACATTTAATTTTGGTGCCGTTTTTACCGACAATACTGCACTTGGTTCATACAGTATTGATATACATCATAATTTCGACCATCACTCACACAGTACAGATGTTGAGGATTGCCGGCTGTTGCCCGTAAAAGAGGCTGTTAATCCTTTTTTATTCATCCGTGAATATGAAATTCCAGTAGGTATAAAAGTGTATAGAGCTGATGTGGAAATCTTTATTCCTGAAGGAGTAGATGAAGGCGATTACCATCTGTTTATCAGTCTGACCGACAGAGAAGGCTGGCGTGCTGAGAAAGGGGTGAGTGTTAAAATTCTTCATAGAAAAAGCTCTTAAAAACAGTTAAATCAGAAAAAACCATTTGTTGTTATAAAAATAACAATAATATTTCATACATTTGGCGGCAGAAAATGAACAGGAAACCTGACATATTAGTAACCGTTTTTGGCATTTTTCTCTTTCTGATAACCATCTGGTATTACGCCAGTATTACTATGTTTTTTCATGCCCATATTGTCAACGGGCATGTAGTTTACCATTCTCATCCTTACAAATCTTCAACCACCGGGAAAAATCCATTCCAGACACATCATCACCATTCATCGGAATTCATACTTATTCAGCAATATATTAAAAGTGCTTGGTATTACGGGATTATTATTCCGCAAGCTCAGGTAAGACCGGCACTAATTAATGATATAGTTTCTGAATTCTTCATTTCATTTATCCAATCCCGTTACGAAGGAACAAAAAGTCTGCGTGCACCTCCTGCAGCATAGTACCTTAATAATTACTCTTTTTTTTATAAGGCTATTCCTATAAAGGTTTGGTTAATTAATATATATCCTGAATAAACTCTTCTCAAAGCAGGAACAAACTTGTTATTTTTTAGAACAACAATTTTAAGTAAAAAGTTCACATATGAAAAACAACATAATTATTTTATTATCACTCCTTTTTTCTTTAAATGGTTACTCCCAGAAAAATAAAACCGATGCAAATATTATTGGGCATGTGGTATGTTGTGATAAACATATTCCCTTTGCCAGTGTGGCAATTAAAGGAACAACTATTGGAACGGTAACAGATGAAACCGGGCATTATCAGCTGAATAATTTGCCGGTGGGTGAGGTAACGGTTATTGTCAGTATGTTAGGATATAAACCCCAGGAGAAAACGGTAACAACCGAAATCAATAAGACTATTGAAATTAAATTTGAACTTGAGGAAGATGTGCTTAAGCTTGATGAGGTTGTGGTATCGTCCAACCGCAGCATGCAGAAACGCACCGAAGCGCCTGTAATAGTCAATACAATTTCACCCAAATTATTTTCAACCACTCAATCGCTTACGCTTGGTGAGGGATTGAATTTTTCTCCTGGTTTGCGGCTTGAAAATAATTGCCAGAACTGTGGTTTCACTCAGGTGCGTATGAACGGTATGGAAGGTCCGTATTCACAAATACTGATAAACAGCCGTCCTATTTTCAGCGGACTGGCAGGGGTATATGGCCTTGAGCTGATTCCGTCAAATATGATTGAGCGTGTCGAGATAATACGGGGTGGCGGTTCAGCTTTATACGGGAGTAACGCAATTGCAGGTACTATAAATATTATCCTTAAAAACCCTGTTGCAAATTCCTATGAAATAAGCGCCAATTATTCCATGACCGGAATAAAAGTAAATGGTTCAGCTGGCCAAGCCCCTGATTATTCGGCCAATTTTAACACATCGCTTATTTCCGATGATCATAAAACCGGGATTTCACTTTATGGATTCAGCAGGGAACGAAAAATGTTCGATGCCAATAACGACAATTTTTCAGAAATTGCACCTATGACCAACCTTACACTGGGAACAAGATTCTTTTATCGTTTCGGATACCGGAACAAGCTAACACTTGATTTTTTCAACATAAAAGAGCAGCGCGACGGGGGCAACAAACAGGACCTGCCTTTGCACGAGCGTGATATCGCCGAGGCTGTCAGACACGATTTAAAAATTGCAGCTGTAAGCTATGAACAATTTTTCAGAGAATATGATTTGTTTTCAATATATGCATCGGGTCAGTTCCTGAACCGCGATTCATATTACGGAGCAAACCAATCACTTCGCGATTATGGAAACTCTAAAGACAAAACTTATAATATCGGTATTCAATACAAAGCAATTCTTGGCCATTCTTCCATTATGGCAGGTATTGAAAATACAGGTGGCCTTTTAACTGATAAGAAGCTTGGTTATCCTGACTATGCCAGTGCAACAATCGTTAATGACAGTATAATTGAAATACCCCATTCCGAAAATACAATGGTAGCCGATCAGTCGTCTCTTAATTCTGGAATGTTTATTCAATATGAACTGCAAATGGAAAAAGCAAAAATTGCTGTTGGCGGCAGATACGATCATTACGAAGTAAAAGACTATATTAATGAAGGCAGAGATATGAAAACAGGCAATGTGTTTATTCCCCGTATCAGTTTGATGTACGAAGTAATCAAAAACATACAGGCCAGGGTAAGTTACTCGCAGGGATACCGTGCGCCGCAAATTTTCGATGAAGATTTGCATATCGAAACATCTGGTTCAAGACAGGTAATAAATGTGAACGATCCCGGACTGAAACAGGAAACAAGTCATAGTATCATGGCTTCCCTGGATTTCAATGGTTTAATCGGAACAGTTTATACAGGTTTTCTGGTTGAAGGCTTTTATACCCGTCTCGAGGATCCTTTTGTTAATGAAATTGGAACACCGGATGAGAACGGAACAGTAATTTACACCAGGAAGAATGCCCGGGATGGTGCGACCGTTCAGGGTATCAATATGGAGTTTAAACTTAAGCCGCTTAAGGCATTTTCTCTTTCTTCAGGGTTCACGCTTCAATCCGGCAAATATGATGTAGCACAGGAATTCGGCGAAAAACGATTTTTTCGCACACCGGATCAATATGGTTTTTTTGCAATTGACTGTGATTTTGCGAAAGATATATGTTTATCAGTAACAGGAAACTATACAGGCAGTATGTTAGTTCCTTATTTCGGCACTGAGACCGACCCTGAGACAGGTGAACTTCGTATATCGGATGACTTCTTTGATCTGGGTTTAAAACTAAAATATAATATTAAACTAAACGGAGCAACATTACAATGGTTTGGCGGTGCAAAAAACATCTTTAATGCCTATCAGGCTGATTTTGACAGAGGCATTGACCGCGACCCCGCTTATATGTATGGGCCGGTATCGCCACGGACTGTCTACTTTGGCATTAAAATCGGAAATTTGCCTGATTGAAAATTAAACCCTGCTATTAAATATTTATTGGCAGGGTTTACTTAATTATAAAATCGTGTATTTGTAAAAAAGTCAAACATAAATCAATAAAACAATATGGGAAAACACGGAATTGAGATCTTAAACTTAGATGTCAGCAAACTGGTTCAGATGCTTAATGAAGCGTTGAGTGAAGAATGGCTTGCCTATTACCAGTACTGGATTGGGGCTCGTTTAATGGAAGGCCCGATGCGGAGCGAAATTGAACCCGAACTGCTCGTACATACCAACCAGGAATTAGGCCATGCAGTATTGGTAGTTGGAAGGATAATCCAACTCGGAGGCACACCGGTGTTAAATCCGGCCGATTGGCCCAAACTGAGTCGTTGCGAATATGACGCACCCGAAGATCCTTACGTTGAGACCATACTTAACCAGAACCTGAAAGGTGAAAGATGCGCTATCCAACGATATAAGGAAATAGCCGATTTTACAAATGGAAAAGATCATACCACGCATCAGATGGCTACCACAATCCTGAATGAAGAATTGGAACATGAACAGGATAT
Organism: Bacteroidota bacterium; assembly: GCA_029268165.1. Classification (GTDB taxonomy): domain Bacteria; phylum Bacteroidota; class Bacteroidia; order Bacteroidales; family UBA10428; genus UBA5072. The sequence goes on along the minus strand of JAJUGM010000097.1, from coordinate 2,242 downwards.
CGAGGATTGGCTTACTGATATCCAGCGCATGAAAGACGATATTAAGAAAATAAGGATGTGATTTTTCTTATCAGAGTAAGAAATTTAGACTGAAATAGAAAAGGCAACCTACAGATATTTCAGTATTAATACTAATCTTTAATATAAGCCCAAGTATGATGAATAAACAAATTCATCCAGTCGAATAAAAATTATTGTTGGAGGAGATTTGTCATTGCAAAACATTTATATTCAATGATAAAATAATAAATTTTCCTAATGGTGGTCATTAGAAAAATAAGGCTAATAACATATCCAGGTTAAAATAATTTTAAAAGGAAATGCAATCGATTTCATAAAATTCCTTTATATTTAGCCATTAAAATTCATCAAAGATTCAGCTATGACAGATAATCAATGGAATCAGTTGCTCAGTACTATTGAAGGGAATATTATTAATCCTTTACCTGTAGGATTTATTATTGATAGCCCCTGGTTGCCAAACTGGGCTGGAATAAGCATATTAGACTATTTCAGTAGTGACGAGCTCTGGTTTAGCGCAAATAAAAAGGCTATAGAAACATTTCCTTCCTGCATGTTCCTTCCCGGTTTCTGGTCGGAATACGGTATGTGTACAGAACCATCGGCATTTGGAGCTCCATGCAGATTTCCGGAAAATGAATTTCCTCATGCATTTCCATGTTTGCACTCAACTGATGCCATTAATATGCTGAAAAAACCAAATGCCGCAACAGACGGTTTATTACCATTTACACTGAACAGGCTCAGACTCAACAGGAAAAAAATTGAAGCTTTAGAACATAAAATAAGGTTTTCAGTATCGCGAGGGCCGTTAAACATTGCAGCACACCTGATGGGTACAACGGAATTTTTAATGGCAATGCTTACTGAGCCTGAATCAATTCACCGGTTGCTAAGAATCATTACTGACTTTCTTATTGAATGGCACGATTTACAGAAGAAGACTATTGATTCCATTGACGGCATACTTGTGCTTGATGACATTATTGGTTTTATAGCAACGGAACAGTTTGTAGAATTCGGGCTGCCCTATTTTAAAGAGATATTTGACCGGCCACTGTCAGTAAAATTTCTTCACAATGATGCGCAATGTGAATCATCTGTTGAATATTACCCCGAGATTGGTATTAATCTTTTTAATATGGCCTTTGATACTTCGCTTAACGGCCTGAAACAAAAAACAAACAACAAGATAACCATGCTGGGCAACATACCTCCCCGCGATGTTCTGGCTAATGGTACAGTTGATGATGTAAAAAAGGCGGTAACAGATTTGATTAAATCCCTTGATGACCGTTCAAGGGTTATTGTTTCATGCGGCGGAGGAATGCCACCGGATGTAAAAACCAGCCATATTAATGCTTTCATCCAGGCTGTAAATCAGTTATTATAAGCTGATTCCCTTGCTGATGTAAAAATGAAAATACCTGGAATTAACAGATGTAAGAATGAAGATCAGCGATTTAAGATTTGTGAAGCAAAACTTTATATATCGCATAATGCCGTCCAGGCATGACAGCGTGAATATTGTTGCCTTCGTGCTTTATGATGATTTCTTTTCCCGCTATCAATTTCATTTCCTCAAAAGAAATATTTGCTGCAAATTCAGCTGAGCATTGCTTAGCAGAGGGATTTAAAAAAACCAATATTACATCATTGTCTTTTGCCCTTGCATAGATAAACGGATATGTATTCTCTTTAGCAAATAAGGGAACAAATTCAGCATACGCTGAAAGTGCGGGTTCGGAATGCCTTAAAGCAATAAGTCTTCTGGTTCGGTTTAATAATGAATTCGGGTTGTTTTCCTGTGCTTCCACTGTTGGGGCATCGGCTGCCGTATCAACGGGCAGGTAGAGCTTTTCAGCCGGTCCTAAAGAAAAACCCAGGTTTTTGTCATCAGACCATTGCATGGGTGTCCGGGCTCCATTACGGGGTTTGTAGGCACCTTCCACCTGAGGCCAGTTGGTACCCATCTGGCGCATACCAATTTCATTGCCATAATATATAAAAGGTACTCCTGGCATAGTAAGTCCAAAAGCATAAATGATTTCAAGGTCATCGTCCGTACGCTTATTCCCTAAACGCGCATTATCATGATTTCCTAATGGCAGTGATATATATCCCTTCCCTCGTGTAGCAAGATATTGATCCATATAGCTATTAAGAAAATGAGTAATATTGCCTTTACCTTCGCTGTCAAAAAAGCTGTGCCCTTCGGAAT
>JAJUGM010000096.1 GCA_029268165.1 Bacteroidota bacterium | reverse complement strand
GGCAAATGCAACGGGTAAATGACTTACTGCGTCAGTCAGCCTTCCTCTTAAATAAACATCCTGTGCCCAAATCATATTCAACTGTGCAGCAATAACCAACACAGAAATAAAAACAGATTTGCTGCCGGGCAGAGGCATAAAAAAATTAATCAATTCGCCATAAAATTAGGAAATGATAATAAATAACAGGCACGGTGCGACGATAATTTGTAATTTTGTTGTGTTAATAATTCTTAAAATCAATATGCCAATGAAAGCAACAGTTTGCCGTAAGACTCATTTCAATGCAGCACACCGGTTAATGAACCGGGCATGGGATGATAAGAAAAATGCTGAAGTCTTTGGCGTATGCAGCAATCCCAATTACCATGGGCATAATTATGATTTAATTGTTAAGGTAACCGGGGACATTGACCCCCAGACAGGTTATGTAATGGATATGAAATTGCTGAAAGATATTACCGACAGATATGTAATACAGAAATTCGACCATAAAAACCTGAACCTTGATTGTGATGAATTCAGCAATTTAAACCCATCAGCAGAGAATATTGCCATGACCATCTGGAATATTCTCAGGGGAAAAATTGATGAAAGATATGAACTGAGGGTGGTGCTATATGAAACCGAACGGAATTTTGTTGAATATACCGGTGAATGAATTCGTTTATTTATTTATTTACAACCCACATGAAATGGCTAAATCTATTGCATCAACTGATAATCAGATTACTCATAATACCCATAAGGTTTTATCAATATGCTATTTCTCCGTTATTTCAGCCACGCTGCAGGCACTATCCGACCTGCTCTGAATATGCTATAGAAGCGCTTAAGATACACGGCGTGATTAAAGGAAGTTTCCTTGCAATATGGCGAATACTTCGCTGCCATCCATGGGGAACACATGGCTATGATCCTGTGCCTCCGAAAAAAAATAAATCAGCTTAATAAACCGGGGCAGATTTAAACTGTTGCCTATTACTTTAAAAAAAGTTTATTTCTGTTTATTAAGTGCGCAGCCATTATGCGCCAGCACACACAGAATAGCAAGTAATAAAAATGAATTTGCAGTGTGAATATAATTAATCACATGCCTGAAACCAAAAAGGTTTTGCCCTATTATGAGGGAAATAATTGCGATTAATAAAATCACTACGCCAACAATGCCGGAAATCCAGGCAGCTAATTTAAATAGTTTCATAGTGTGTTTTTTTAGGTTAATTTAAAAGGTCAACAAACGAAAGATAAGAAATATTAAAATACAAGTCAATAGGCATATAATTGGTTTACTCGGTAAAATTTTCTAATTTTCCTCAAATATTTCTTATGCAAATAAACATTAACCATAACAACATCATCAGGCAGCAGTTTGAAGATGCCCGAGAAATGCTGAATACTTTTCTGGCAGATGATAAACAAATAAAACAAATTGAAAGAGCAGGGCAAATAATGATTGAGGCCATCAGGTCAGACCATAAAATAATTTCATGTGGCAACGGCGGTTCAATGTGTGATGCCATGCACTTTGCCGAAGAGCTTTCAGGCCTGTTCAGAGAAGAAAGACAGGCACTGCCTGCTATTGCCATATCCGACCCTTCACATATTACCTGTGCTGCCAACGATTACGGTTTTGAGGCAATTTTTTCGCGATATATTGAAGCGCTTGGACAGGCAGGCGATGTACTGCTGGCAATCAGTACAAGCGGGAACTCTGAAAATATCATCAGAGCCTCTCTTGCAGCTAAAAAGAGAGGAATGAAAATAATAGGGCTGACAGGAAAAGACGGCGGCAGGCTATCGCCCTTGTGTGACGTGGAAATAAGAGCACCACACTCGGAATACTCCGACCGTACTCAGGAAATACATATAAAAATAATTCATGCATTAATTTTATATCTGGAAAAGAACTTATTTTCCTGATTAGTTTAATCATTTTTCAATTTTATACGTTATTTAATAAAAGCCCGGAAATGAAAAACATTATTTTATCTCTTTTTATTCTCACATTTCTTTTCTCTGGTTGCATTGATGAAAATATAACTCATGTTTCTGAAAACCTCGAAATCACATCGAGCTATTCTCTTCCTATAGGTCAGGCAGAATATGATATCAATGAATATCTGAATGCGCTGAAAGATAGTCCCTTTCCATGGCAGGATTCACTGTATTACAATGACACTTTGTACCCAAATTATCTGGAATATGTAGATGAATATGATATCAAAGCATTTGATTTCAGCCGCCTGGGAGAAGAACTCGATATGATTGAAAGCATTATGTTCCGAATCATAATTGATAACGGTTACCCCACAAAAGCCATATCGCAGGTGTATTTTTCCGATATGGCTATGGCTTATATTATAGATTCTGTATTTGCCGGCGGACCACATATTATTCAGCCCGCAACTATTGATGATAACGGGAAAGTAGTGGAACCTTATCACGAGGTTTTCGATGTATATATGCCTCAGCAATTTATTGACAACATGGCTGATATACAGCATGTCAGTATCTTTAACCGTGTTTATACTGTACGCGAGGATATATTCCATACGAAATTTTATTCTGGCTATATGTTTAAAGTGCATATCGGAATACGGGTGGGATTACGGTTTAACATTGAAGATATGCAGGAATAAATATCAATTAAATACAGGCCGGTAATGTATCCTGTTAAAAAAATAATGCTCAACAGGTTTGTATTTCTGATGATGGTTCTATCTCATCAATTGCTTTCACAGCAAAACAATACATTGTTTTTCATGCATTCTGTCCCCCAGTCGAATTTTCTTAATCCGGCGATTCAGAATGAATGCAAACTTTTTATCGGTCTTCCCGTTATTTCATCAATCCATGTAAATATAGCCAACAGCGGGTTTACATTAGGTCAGCTTCTGGAAAAACAGGCCAATGACAGTTTCAGAATTGACGCCGATTTTGTGGCAAAAAAGCTTGCACCACGTAATTTCCTGAGTACAGAAATCCATACTACTGTTCTGGCTGTGGGACTACGCCGCGATCCCTATTATTATACATTTACCATTAATGAAAAGAATAATGCCATACTCTTTTATCCACGCGATATGGTTTTATTCGGCCTTGAAGGAAACACGCAGTTTGAAGGCCAGTGGCTTTCATTTAACGGTACAGGCCTGCTCTTTAATCATTACCGTGAATTTGCCCTTGGGATATCAAAAAATATCGACCGTTATAAAACTGTTGGCATAAGGGCCAAACTATTGTTCGGCAAGCTGAATATTGAAACCAGCCGGATGAACGTAAGAATGTTTACAGAGCAAAACACTTTTGATTTGCTTTTTGATATAAATGCAAGGGCAAATGCCTCATTTCCTTATTCAATTGAAACGGATGGCTATAATTACAACCCTGTTCTTCGATATGATGCTCCAGTTATTAAATATATATTTAACCGTCGTAATCCGGGAATCGCCTTTGATGCCGGATTTATTTATAAATACACTGATGATATTACCCTGTCAGGCAGCATTCTTGATCTTGGCTTTATTTATTATGGCAGCAATTTAACCAATTACAGCCTTCGCGGAGAATATTTGTATACCGGACCACTTGGCGACACTATTTTTAGTGAAAGTTACCTCAGGGATTTATTTAATTCCGTGAATGCAACCATGGATGAAAAACTTACCTATAATTCATACCTGCATTTCTTGAGCCCTACATTACTATTGGGGGCAACCCTGAGGAAAAGTCCCCGTTTGAGTTTTAATGCACTTATATTCAATAAATTTTATAAAATGAAATATCAGAATGGCATTACTCTGTCGGCGCTCTCAAAGCCTTTGAAAAACATGGAAACAAGCCTGAGCTGGTCCTATATGAACCGCAGTGTATTAAACCTTGGCTTTGGTTTTGCTTATGGTAAAACACCGGTTCAGTTTTATCTGGTAAGCGATAATATATTGGCGCCGCTTGTCCCTATGCATGTGAAAAATATTAATCTCCGCTTCGGGTTCAATATTCACCTGGGCTGCTATAAGAAAGAAAAAATTGATGAATGCGGATGTTCATGGATTCAAAGGGCTCTTGAAAAAGAAGAAATGAAATCAAAAATCCGGAAAAAAATGTAATAATTTTTAAGACTTGTCATGATAATTCATGCCTGATCCGTGAAGCTTCGAGCTATGAGTTGCGAGACTCATTAATAAGATTACTGTATGATTAATACTTTTGAATACTTTATATTAGTTGCCGGATAAGGGATTATTTTTTATATTAGAGGCACTGTTACACATGTTAGATAATAAAATAATCAGATGTTAAACCCAATTTGCAATTTGTTATTCCATGCTAATCAAAACTTATGGCAGTGCGGTTTATGGCGTTAATGCAGCCATTATAACCATTGAAGTGAATGTAATACAGGGCGCCAAATTTTTTCTGGTCGGATTGCCCGATAATGCTGTTAAGGAAAGCCAGCAGCGGATTGAATCAGCATTAAAGACCAATGGTTACCGAATGCCGGGTAAAAGGGTAATAATCAACATGGCTCCGGCCGATATTAAGAAAGAAGGTTCATCGTATGACCTGCCGTTGGCAATTGGCATTCTTGCAGCTTCGGAGCAGATAACATGCAAGCAGCTCGACCATTATATCATTATGGGCGAACTTTCGCTTGACGGGGGTGTAAGGCCTATAAAGGGCGCTCTGCCCATTGCTATTGAAGCCCGGAAACGGGGTTTTAAAGGATTTATACTGCCAAGCCAGAACGCACGTGAGGCAGCGGTTGTTAAAGACCTCGACGTGCTTGGGGTTGAAACTATAAGCGAAGCAATAGCCTTTCTGGCAGGCGAACGTTCCATTGAGCCTGTGTTTGTTGATACCCGCAATGAGTTTTTTGCCAATATCAACGATTATGATGTTGATTTCAGTGATGTGAAAGGTCAGGAAAACGTAAAGCGCGCTATGGAAATAGCTGCAGCCGGCGGCCATAACATTATTATGATCGGCCCGCCTGGCGCTGGCAAGACAATGCTTGCCAAGAGGCTGCCTACCATTTTGCCGCCCCTTTCGCTCAGTGAAGCCCTTGAAACCACAAAAATTCATTCAGTTGCCGGCAAAACAGGCAAAGATGCCTCACTGATGACTACCAGGCCTTTTCGCTCGCCGCACCACACCATTTCGGATGTTGCCCTCGTTGGAGGCGGTTCATTCCCTCAACCCGGAGAAATATCGCTGGCCCATAACGGTGTGTTGTTTCTCGACGAACTGCCTGAGTTTAAAAGAACCGTGCTTGAAGTGATGCGCCAGCCGCTTGAAGACAGAAAAATAACCATATCACGCTCACGGTTTTCAATAGAATACCCTGCCAGTTTTATGCTCGTGGCATCAATGAACCCTTGCCCATGCGGTTATTACAACCATCCCGAAAAAGAATGTGTCTGCAGCCAGGGCGTGGTACAAAAATACCTGAATAAAATTTCAGGCCCACTACTCGACCGCATTGATATTCATATAGAAGTCGTACCTGTACCTTTTGAAAAACTTTCAGAACAACGTGCATCCGAAACAAGCGAAACTGTAAGACAACGGGTAATTAAAGCACGCAAAATACAACAGAACAGATACAATAATCACTCAGGCATACATTGCAATGCCATGATGACCACTGCTATGCTTAAAGAATATTGTTCGCTTTCAGAAACCGGCCATACCCTGCTGAAAAACGCTATGGAAAAACTGGGCCTTTCAGCACGCGCTTATGACCGTATTCTGAAAGTAGCCCGCACCATTGCCGACCTTGAAGAAAATACATCCATTCAGCCTCACCACCTCGCCGAAGCCATTCAATACCGCAGCCTCGACAGGGAAAACTGGGCAGGGTGAAAAAATAAAACACAGTATATCACATAGTAATTTAAAAATAAATAGATTTTCAGGAAAATACTTTTCTGAATACTATTCGCCAAAATAAAACCTTAACTCGTCGCTGTATCATTTCCGTATGTCTATTTTACTTTGCAGCATCCAATTTTTGCGATAACTTTATTAATGAATAAAACAATATTTATTAATCAAATAATATTTTAATTATGAGAGTAAAAATATTCTGTACGGTGTTTACAGCATTAATCGTTATCCAATCAATATATGGAAACGAGATAGTTTATAAACAAGTAAAATACCTTGTAATCGGTAATAATATTAAACAGCCTCCACAACCACGTACTCCTGAGGACATGGCCAGGCATGAAACCGAATGGATGAAAAACAAACTTTCTCTGACTAAGGAGCAGACAGTTAAAGTCGACTCAATTAATCTGCAATTTGCTATTGCAACAGATAATCTTTTCAAACAATATAAAGATGACAGAGAAGTCTTACATAGTAAAATGGTTGAATTAGAAAAGCAGAAGAGAAACGTATTACAAGCTATACTCACAAAAGATCAACTTCAAAAATATGATGAAGAGCTTTCAATGCGCCACAAACAAAGGCCTCCACACAATAATAAAGGATTACCTGAGAACTAATATTGAAAATTTTTTGAAAATTAATTAGTATCTAATCGTCAAATTGATTATTTAATTTACAATTAAACCCCGAAAGTACCCTTTATTATAAGGGTTGAGGGGTCTTTAAACTAATTATTATATCAAACTCTACTAATTAAAATCTAAGATTATTCATATCTGAGAGCATCAATCGGATCAAGCTCGGCAGCTTTGCGCGCCGGGTACCAGCCGAAAAAGATCCCTATAGCCGTGCAAACAAGGAATGAAGCTGCAACAGATTCAGTTGTTATGGCAATGGGCCATTTCATAATTGAACCAACAGCATTTGATGCGCCGATGCCAAGTAGTATACCAATTAAGCCACCCGTTACACTAAGTAAGACAGATTCTGTTAAAAATTGCATCAGAATGTCAACTCCTCTGCCTCCAATTGACATCCTGAGCCCTATTTCGCGTGTGCGTTCAGTGACTGAGACATACATTATATTCATAATACCAATACCTCCAACCAATAAGGATATTCCGGCAATAGCTCCTAACAGGATAGTAAGAATATTACTTATGGAGCTAAAAGTCTTTACAAGCTCCTCCTGGGAACGTACCTGGAAATCATCCTCCTGTAAATCCCTTATTTTATGATTCTTACGAAGCACATTCTCAACTTCAATCACTGCGGCAGGTGAAGATTCCTCGCTTACAGCCGATGCCAGGATTGACTGTATATGTGTTATGGCCAATATCCTCTTTTGAACTGTTGTATAAGGTGCAATCAATAAATCATCCTGATCCTGCCCGAAGGTATTCTGACCTTTTTTCTCCAGGACACCTATTATTCTCATAGGGATATTTTTAAACCTTATGTATGAGCCAACCGGATCAGCGTTCTCTCCGAAAAGGTTATTAACAACTGTCTGACCAATAAGGCATACTTTGGCAGCATACTTAATATCAGCAGAAGTGAACGCTCTGCCACTTATTACATTAATTTTTTTTATAGCAAGGTAATACTCATTGCCTCCATATATATTAGTGGGTGTATTTGAACCGGCATATATGGCCTGACCATTACCGCGTACTTCAGGAGAAACCATTTTAATGGAAGGGCATTCTTTAGCAATTGCTTCAATATCATCGAGGGTTAAAGATTTGCTGCTGGAAAATCCCATTTGCACACCACCACGTGATTGAGAACCCGGGAAAACCAAAATCATGTTCGATCCCATCTTAGATACCTGCTCCTGGATGCTCTTTTTTGACCCCTGACCTATAGCTAACATTGCAATAACTGATGCTACACCAATTATAACACCCAGCATAGTAAGAAATGCACGCATTTTATTACGAAGCAAGGCATTGATTGCTATTTTAAAAAGATTTGTATAATTCATCCTTTCTGTTATTTATAATCAATCATAATCTGGATTTACCGGAAGCGATTCGAGAAGACTGCGAGCATGTATTGTTTCATTTAATACCGTGTCTTTAATGATATTCCCATCGCGAAGAACTATATTTCTCTTTGTAAGCTTTGCTATGTCAGGCTCATGGGTCACAAAAACAATAGTTTTACCATTTCTGTTAAGTTCCTGAAACAGTGCCATGATTTCGAAGGAGGTGCGTGTATCGAGATTTCCTGTAGCCTCATCAGCAAGAATAACTACCGGGTCGTTTACCAAAGCCCGGGCTATTGCTACCCTTTGTTGTTGCCCCCCTGAGAGTTGGTTAGGCATATGATGCATTCTGTCAGCCAATCCGACAGCTTCCAAAACATTCATAGCGAGTTCTCTTCGTTGATGAGATTTAATTGCGGGATTATATAACAGAGGTAGCTCAACATTTTCGAGTGCTGTTGTACGTGGTAATAAATTATACGATTGAAATACAAAACCTAGCTTCCGGTTACGAAGTCTGGCTAGTTCATTCTTATTCAGACCTGCGACGGAAAGACCATCAAGTTTATAATCACCCGAAGTGGGTGTATCAAGGCAACCTATTATATTCAGCATGGTTGATTTACCTGATCCGCTTGCCCCTAATATTGCAACAAACTCTCCTTCTTCTATATCAAGACTAATTCCCCGAAGTGCATGGACAACAACTTCCCCAACAATAAAATTTTTACGCAGGTTTCTTAGTTCTATAATCTTTTTACTCATAAATTACCTTACTTTTTAGTTCTTGCTGAAGGAGGTTTTGGCATAAAAGGACTGCTGGCATTTGTTTCAATTTCAGGTGCATTGCCTGTTCTTTTTGTGGTTATCATTGAAACAATCACTTCGTCTCCTTCTTTAAGGCCAGAAATAATCTGAACGTCAATATCATTACTAAGACCGGTTTCAATGAATACCGGATGGATATTGTTTCCATCTTTTACCCAAACCTCCTTTTTATTACTTGTATAATCATCTCTATCACTTTCTTTTAGCCCTTTTTTCATAGGAGGATCTAACCTTTTTTTATCGGTAAATACTTGCTGGGGTTCCTTTTTATTTGGTAAGAATTTCGATAATTGTTCCTGAGTAGGTTTGAATCGTAATGCCCTGCATGAAACAGTTAATACATCGTTTACCTCTGAAACAAATATAGTGATACTGGCAGTCATTCCTGGCATTAACTTTTTATCAGGATTCGATGCCTCGACAATAACCGTATAGGTAACTACATTAGAAGCAACAACAGGTTCAAGGCGGATTTGAGTAACTACTCCAGCAAATTTTTGGTCAGGGTATGCATCGACTGTAAATTCTACCCGCTGATTGTTTCTGACCTGCCCGATGTCAGCCTCATCCACCGAAGCTTCAACCTGCATACGTGTTAGATCATTTGCAATAGTAAATAAAGTAGGTGTACTAAAGCTGGCAGCAACAGTCTGACCCTCATCAACCGCCCGGTTTAATATTACACCATCAATGGGAGAATAAATATATGCATATTCAAGATTTATTTTGGCTTTATCATAATTTAATTGGGCAGTTTTTAAAGCAGTTTTCGCCCTTTCATAATTATATAATACCTGATCATATTCTGCATCTGCCACCAGACTTTTATCTTTCAATGCTTTAATTCTTTTATAATTTGCTTCCTGGTATGTCATCTCTGCTTTTGCATCATCCAAAGAGGCTTCTGCAATCGTAAGTGCTGTTCTTAAAGGCCTCAAATCTAATACAGCCAATAATTGTCCAGCCTTGACCTCTGAATTAAAATCAACATAAATTTTACTGATTTCTCCAGATACCTGTGTGCCAACCTCAACGGTTTTAAGTGCTTCAATCGTTCCGGTTGCAGTAATGATATTACTTACTGTGCCCTTTTTTACTTTGACGGTTTCGAAAATAATACCCGATTCTTTTTTACGGCATCCTTTAATAATTATGATACATACCGTTAGTAATAAAATCAATGATGTCCCTATAATAACTTTCTTCTTCATTATTTTATGTTTTTATCTTTCTAAAATATCAATGGTTTTCCCAAATAAAAATCCAGAATTTTATAACTAAATACAAGGTTATATTTGGCTTGCAGCAACTCACTTTCTGCCTTTATAAAATTTGTTTTTTGTATCAGGAAATCCACTGAATTAATCAATCCCTGATTGTATTTTTCCAGTGCAACATTATAAGCTTCTTCAAGGG
>JAJUGM010000095.1 GCA_029268165.1 Bacteroidota bacterium | reverse complement strand
TAACACTATTTTTTAATTTACAGCCGCATATTATTAATATAATTGCTGAAAGATATACTACTTTCTTCATATCACTTGAGTTTCTTCAACAAGAAAGCATAAATATAATCAATTAATTTATATCTGACTATTAGTGGTGTTTTTACAGGCCGAGCATTTGGTGTACTGAAATTTCCTGCAGGCTTCCAGCTCTGATGTGTGCCTTTTTATTTGATGAGGCAGCACCAACAGCCATGCATTTCATTCCTGCATTTATTGCCGCTTCTATTCCGGCATCAGCATCTTCAACTACGAGACATTTTTCAGGAGGTATATTCATTTTTGAAGCTGCAAGTAAAAATACCTCAGGGTCGGGTTTGCTTCTTTTAATTTGATTTCCATCAGAAACAGCATCAAAAAAATCTGCAAGCCCTATTTTTTCAAGTATTACCGGAGTATTTTTGCTTGATGATCCTATTCCCAGGCGGACGCCGTCTTTTTTGAGCTCTTTAATTTTTTCCAATACTCCGGGTAAAATATCACCGGGAGTGAGTTTTTCTAATAACTCTCGGTAATACCTGTTCTTGCGTTCAGCGAGGTTTTTCTTTTCTTCCTCAGTATATTTTTTCGGGGCTTTTTCCATAATAATATCAAGGCTTTCAAGCCTGCTTACTCCCCTCAGCCGTTCATTAATATGGCGATCAAAAAAAATTCCTTCTTCATCAGCAAGCTTTTTCCATGCCTGATAATGAAACTCGTCTGTTGAAACAATCACTCCATCCAGGTCAAAAATTACAGCTTCTATCATAGGTTGTGCAGAATAATAACTGATGACAAATGTAGTGAGCCCGAAGGAAAGCATCAAATTTTTATTTGCCTTGATGAATCTGATTATTCATCATACTTGGGTTAAAAAACCTTATAGTTCTTTAAGTTATGTAAGGTTTTCTGATATTTTATTGACTTTAAATTATTTTTTTATTAAATTTATTTGTAACTTGTATAATATTTCATTTTTTAAGAATTACTATCATGACAATTTACGTTGGCAATATTAATTATTCCATTGGCGAAGATGAGATAAGAAAAATCTTCGAGGTAATGGGAAAAGTGGAATCCGTTAAGATCGTGCATGATAAACGTTCGGGCAAATCGAAGGGTTATGGCTTTGTTGAAATGCCCGACAAGAAAGAAGCAATGGAAGCTATTAAAACTCTTGATGGCAAGGAAGTAGCCGGTCGAAATCTCAGGGTTCTGAAGGCACATACAACCAAAAAGGTAGAAGAAGAAATAAAAACCGAATAGCTTTTTTATAAGCTTTTTTACCTTTGGTTGTATATTAATTTCAGTACACTTTATCAGGGTCGTTTTATTTTTTCGTACCACTGAAAGTTTTGGGTAGCCATAAAGGTGGGCATATCGTTGAACGTTTTATTCACAAAAAAACAAGCACCGCAGCCCATCTCTATTGCATTTTCCGAAAGGATGTTCTTTTTGTGTTCGGGTGAATTCATCCATTTTTTTAGCAATGATTCGGCCATTGAAAGGTAACTATGTGGAGGAATAAGCTTTCCTTCGGGTTTGTAGCTGAATTTCCCTTTATCCATTATATATACATCGCTGCCGCTTACATATTGAAGTCCGAAATCTTCAGCAATATTTTCAGCTATATACGGATTCATTATTCCCGTTAGTTTAGCCCTGTCATTAGGTGTTTCTTTTTTAGAATCGTAAGGATTAGTGTGGCTGAAAAAGTTTTTGTTAACCATGTCGCATGAGTGCATCACTGCTATTTTCTCAAGCTCAGGTGAATATTCAAGGTAATTAAGATGATGTTTAGCTCTTATTTCATTGGTTAGAAAAAAGATGGCAGCATTTAACCTGGGAATGTCAATTTTTTTAAAATCAATCGTATCGTTAAAACGAGCGTCCTTACGGAATGTTTTTAATGTCAGGCTTTTATAGTAATCAGGCTCCTGGGCATTCAGTCCACAGTATGACATGAATGCATAAAGTAGTATCAGTTTGCGTGTTTTCATCAAACCTCCTGTATAAAAATTTGGGTGAAAACCACAGCAAATTTAGGCTAAAAAACAGCAATAATTAATGATTTGAAAAAATGAAATGCAATAATCACAGACAGAACCATTTTCATTACTGTTCCGGTGATAAAACCTATAAATGATCCGAAACCGGCACGGAATGCTTCATCTGATTTTCTGCCTTTAATGAGTTCGCCAATAACTGCTCCTAAAAAAGGGCCTATAATTATTCCCAGGGGGCCCAGAAAAAGACCAACACAGACTCCTAATGTGGCTCCCCATGTGCCATAGTTGCTGCCGCCAAACTTTTTCGTTCCCCATACAGGAATGATATAATCAAGCAGGGCAACTATAATGGTTAACGCTGCAAACAATATTAGAAAACGACTGCTGTACTGGGCATATTTAGTAACATGTAACAGCAAAAGACCTACATAACTGATAGGAGGGCCAGGCAAAATGGGTAGCAGGCTGCCCAGCACTCCTGTAATTATGCATATTACACCCAGTATGGCCAGGATAATATCCACTTTCCGGATAATTACAGCGACTGGCTGATGATGAAGGTGGTTGCAAATGCAATAATGGCGTATAATTCGGGGAAAACAGCAAGAATCATGGTGTTTCCGAAAACATTATGCCCGTTACCGATAGCTGCAATTCCATTGGCACACACTGCACCCTGACGGATAGCCGAAATCAATCCGACAATACCCAGAATTAAGCCTGCAGCCAAAATTGCCAGCGCCTGGGTCATTGTCATTGAGGGCCCTATAATACCCTTACTGTTGATAATAAAGAATCCGCCAAAGCCATACAAACCCTGTGTACCAGGAAGTGCACTTAAAAGCATATAACTGCCAAACGCATCGTCTCTTTTTTTCATAGCTCCGACAGTGGCATTTCCTCCCATTACTGTTCCGATGGAACTGCCAACACCTGACAAAAGCACCATCAGGGCTAAGCCCGTGTATGAAAGTATTACTGCAACATTAGCTTCCATATAAATTTCTCCTTTTTATTATTTTAATTTGTAAATGGTTTATATTCTTTTCCTCCACCGGTGAATCCGGAATTTTTGAAAAATTCAACAAAAGTAAGACGTAACGGGTGTACAAAGGCCCCGAGTATTGAAAGCAACATTACAAGTGTATGGCCTATCAGTAGAAAAATAACAAAAATGATCGGTCCTACATAGGATATACCCAGAAACTGGACGGCAATTTTGTCAATTACAAGACCAAGTATTGCTCCTGAAGTACCTAATGCAAACAGACGGATATAAGATAGTAAATCTCCAAAGACACCCGTAACCATGCCGTAAATATCATACAGTCCTTTGCCGAAACTTATAAATATATTGGTTGATGGGTCGTTGAAAAAAAGAATACCAAATAATCCTATCCCTAAAACGATATAGGTAGGCAATTTCATAGCTTCTTTTTCAAAATAACCCAATGATACGCTACCCTGAGTTATAATTAATCCAATGATCAATACGATCCACGAAATTGTTGATACTGAATAGATAACCCCTTTTTGTTTTATCATATTGGCTGCACGCATACCCATACCGAACAATATCTGAATCATCCCGAAAGCAAGTGAAAGATTAAATATACTCTGAGAATCGAGAATAAGATGCCTGAATTTGTTCAATATAGCATAATCAGAAAACGAGCTGCGCATGAGTTCTGTCTTGTAATGTTTCAGTGCATCGCTGCCGATTAAGCCGGTTAAAGTCTTAAAGTACTCATCACGGGTTTCAAAATGTTGTCCGATAATTGATGAGATTTTATCCATCAGTTCCTGCGGGAAATTGCTTCCACGCAAAAATTCCAGCGATTTTTCAGTTAACAGGTAACCCGTATCAAGCAGGTTTACGCCGAATACCGTACCTGATACCATACCCATAAGTACTGTAGCGGCTCCAAGGTATTGACCCAGTGTTAATAAAGGTTTTATCTCGGGTTTAGCTTTAAAAATCTTATACAGTGTTACAAGTATTAATATGGTGATCCCGTATCCGGCATCGCCGAGGCAAAAACCGAAGAATATCATGAAAAACGGCGCAAAAAATGCTGTAAGGTCAATTTCATAATAAGCTGGTAAAGAATATAATTTCAGAATTGGCTCATACAAACGCGCAAATTTATTGTTTTTGAGCATAACAGGCACATTGTCTGCAGCTGAAGGTTTATCGGTTATAAAGAGAATGCCATTTGCATCACAGAATTTTGATAATGCTTCTGATTTTTCTTCAGGAATCCAGCCTTCAAGGAGCATAAGCCTGTCGTCAGCTTCCCTGCCTGTATTCAATAAAACTTTTTCGTATTCTATTTCATCGAAAATTTGTTTTTTAAGTCTTTCAAGAAGCTGCACTGATTCTGCAGCTTTATCAAATTCCTTTTCTATTGCTTCATTTCTCGCACCAATCTCACTATATTGCTGAAGTAGCTCATTTAACGGAAGAGCAGGCAGCTTGATTTCTTCAGCATCAATTTCAACAGGTTCGGCACCTTGTGTAATTATTACAAAATAAATATTACCTGAGATTTCATTTATTATTTCAATATTATATTGTGATTTCCAGTCATCACTGAATTTCCGCTGTGAACAGGTGAAAAATCTGACGGATAGGTTAGCTTCCTGAAGCTTTTTAACATCCTCAGGTTGAAAATTTCCCCATGGTTCAAGCAGGTTTATGTCTTTTTTCAGCGCTAACTGTTGCTGCTTGTTTTTTTCTTTTTCTTCCATCAGTGACTGTATTTCTCTTAGCAGAACAACACCGTCACCTGATGTTTTTTCGTTGGCTGGTATATTACGTTTTTTCAGAAATTTGATTTCATTATCCAATTCGCAAAGGAATGCCTTTTTTTCACGTAATTTGTCTGTTTCTTCGTATGACTTTTCAATTACGTGCACCAAACCAAGCTTGCCGAGCTCTTTCAGAAATCCCTCATATTCCTTGTGGTAAACAAGAAAAGTATATTTCAGCATCGGGACAATCATGAGATTACCTCCTGGCTCATTTGACGTTTTTTAACTATTTTCTGGGCTGATTTCGACAAGTTATCCTCGTCTTCCATGAAGCGTTTTATTTTACGGATAGCGTCTTCATAGCCCGGAATCTGTACTTTTTCAAACAGGTTGACTTTTTGGGTTGTTTTCTTACGCGCACGGTCGAGCAAATGCATTTTACGTGCATATACCTCTTTTTCAATGGCAATAGCTGCTATTTCCTTTACAAGTGCTATACCGTCGAGGTACCATTTGGGATTGTTAAAAACGCTGAAGGGTTTTGTACTGAAAATCACCTTGTTTAAAACAGGTGTCTTGACGCCTGCAATTTTTTTTACACTCAGCTCAACATCCTGAACACTGATCAATGAAAAGTCAAATTCACCCCATAAGGCGATCATCCGGTCATAACCTGAAATTTTTTGCTTCAGCATGTCTTCAAGTCTGGCCATTTCGTCTTTTGCTTTTTTAACTTCAATGCGTAAAGCCGATTCCTTATTTTTAATAGTAGGCAAAGCCCTGACCCTAATCTTCAGTTGCTTCTCGAGCTGCTGAAGCGAAGTTTTATTATATTGAAATTTAATAGCCATTATTTAGTCCTTTGGCCAGTATTTATCTACCAGTTCTTTTTTAATACCCACCTCTTCAACCCTGAAGTGTTTTTTAAAGAGCTGCCAGCCGGTGTCGAGCATCTCATTGATATCGATGTTGACATCAATGGCAAGCAATTTGTTTGAGTAATCCTTAGCAAATCGCAGGCTGCGTTCATCGTAATCAGTAAGGTCAAAACCATTTTCAAGTTTGGTTTTTGCATTTGCGGCATCGGCAAACAAACGTACGGCGGTATTCATTACCTGAGGATGGTCCTCACGTGTTTTTTTGCCTATCACAAGTTGTTTAAGCCTTGAAAGGCTTCTGAACGGGTCAACGATAACCTTTCCGATGTCAGTATCTTTTCGAAGAAAGAGCTGGCCTTCGGTTATGTAACCCGTGTTGTCAGGGATGGCATGGGTAATGTCGCCTCCTGAGAGGGTAGTAACCGCGATGATGGTAATTGAACCGCCATCGGGGAATTGTACGGCTTTTTCGTATATTTTTGCCAGATCGCTGTATAATGACCCGGGCATACTGTCTTTTGACGGTATCTGATCCATCCTGTTTGAAACAATACTGAGGGCATCGGCATATAATGTCATGTCGGTAAGCAATACCAGTACAGTCTGGTTTCTGTCAACAGCAAAATATTCGGCAGCCGTAAGTGCCATTTCGGGAACAAGCAATCTTTCAACCGGAGCATCTTCTGTAGTATTTACAAAGCTGATGATCCGATCGAGTGCGCCGGCATTATCGAATACATTTTTATAAAACAGGTAATCGTCATTGGTAAGGCCCATGCCACCAAGAATGATTTTATCAGTTTTTGCACGCAGTGCTACCATAGCCATCACCTGATTAAAAGGCTGGTCGGGGTCGGCAAAAAAAGGAATTTTTTGTCCCGATACCAGTGTATTATTGAGGTCGATACCTGCAATACCGGTTGCTATAAGCTCTGAAGGCTGTTTGCGTCGAACAGGATTAACCGAGGGTCCTCCAATTTCACGTTCTTCGCCTTCCACAGGCGGGCCTCCGTCGATAGGTTCGCCATAAGCATTAAAGAACCTTCCGGCAAGGTCGTCGCTGACTTTTAATGATGGAGGTTTACCCATAAATACAACTTCAGCATTGGTAGGTATACCTTCGGTGCCGCCAAAAACCTGAAGCGTAACCTCATCTTCAAGAATTTTCACAACCTGAGCCAGACGTCCGTGCACAACGGCTAATTCGTTATACCCTATACCGGTAGCATGTAATGAACATGTTGCTTTGGTTATCTGGGTAATTTTGGTGTATATTTTCTGAAATGCTTTCGTTTCCATTATGCAATTTTTCTTTCTGCTATAATATTATTCAGTTCTTTTTCAAAATTGTTGAATTTCTCCGATTTGAATTCAGAATAATTCATTTGTTTATATTGATTGATGATACGTTTAAAAAACATACTCACCTCATTGAAGTTCTCGAATTCAAAGTCTGTTTTACATACATCAAGCACATGGTTAAGCATGTATTTCTGCCGTTCAATAGGTGTCGACTGGTCAATTCTGTCAAAAGCATCCTGCTGCAAAATAATAAAGTCAATAATTTCAGATTTCCAAAATGTTACATGATAATCAATGGGAACACCGTCGTCACCGAGAATATTAATCTGTTCATAAACTTCTTTACCTCTGAGCAAGAGGTTTTTGGCTTCATTTACTTTATCAATCCATCCTTCTTCAATTTTGTTACTCACATATTCAGCAAATTCGGGATATTCGAGATACTTTGAATAGGAGTCAATAGGGTCGATTGCAGGATAGCGCTTACTGTCAGCACGTTGCTGAGCGAGGGCATAAAAGCATCGTGCCGCCTTTTTTGTTGACTCGGTAACAGGTTCTTTGAGGTTACCACCTGCTGGTGATACTGTTCCAATAAAGGTGATTGACCCTGATTCACCGTTATTTAGAATGGTATATCCGGCACGCGAGTAAAAGTTGGAGATAATGGCCGGAAGGTCCATGGGAAAAGCATCGGGGCCGGGCAATTCCTCAAGCCTGTTCGACATTTCGCGTAATGCCTGTGCCCAGCGCGATGTTGAATCAGCAAGCATCAATACTCTTAATCCCATGTTACGGTAATATTCGCTTATGGTCATGGCGGTATAAACCGATGCTTCGCGGGCAGCAACCGGCATATTTGAAGTGTTGGCAATGATGATGGTGCGTTCCATCAGTTTTCGGCCGGTACGTGGGTCTTCAAGTTCAGGGAATTCAGTAAAAAGCTCCACTACCTCATTGGCTCTTTCGCCGCAAGCAGCAACAACCACAATATCAGCCTCAGCCTGTTTTGAAATGGCATGTTGCAGAACGGTTTTTCCACATCCGAACGGACCTGGAATGAACCCTGTACCGCCTTCAACGACCGGATTTAATGTGTCAATTGTCCTTACTCCGGTTTCAAGAAGCTTAAAAGGGCGCGGCTTCTCTTTGTATGCCTTAATGGGTATCTTTACAGGCCATTTTTGCACCATTGTAACGGGGATTTCTTTTCCCTTGCTATCAGTGAGAACAGCCACCGTATCCTTTATCGTATATTTTCCTTCCCCGACAATAATTTTAATCGTATATTTATCAGAAAATGAGAAAGGTACCATTATCCGGTGAGGCATATTGTTTTCCTCAACTTCTCCAAGCCAATCTCCGGCAGTAACACTATCTCCGGCCTTTGCTGTGGGTTTAAACTCCCAAAGTTTCTTTTCGTCAAGTGGTGCCGTGTATTCGCCCCTGTTCAGGAACACGCCTTTCATTGCATTCAGGTCATTTTCAAGCCCGTCATAATTTTTTGACAGCAAGCCAGGCCCTAACTGAACCTCAAGCATGTGGCCTTCAAACCTTACTTCGTCACCAACCCTTAATCCACGTGTTGATTCAAATACCTGCACGTAGGCATTGTTGCCATATACTTTAATAACTTCGGCCATGAGGTCAACGCCTTTTAGATTAATGAAGCAGATTTCATTTTGCGAAACAGGTCCGTCTGCTTCAACAATTACCAGATTTGCAATGATGCCTTTTACTCTACCTTTGGTTGCCATTTTCAGTCCTAAAATTATATTATAAATTCTTCGGGAAACTTATAACTGGTTTTAACCGACGAAACAAGCTCCCTGAACATTTTTTCACCCGTTTCTTTGTCTAGTTTCAGCCATCGTGAGATAATATCAAGCTTAATAATGAAAGCAAAGATAAATTCGATAGTGAAATAATAGAAAAATACCCGGTCATCAAGGAATTTCCATTTAATCAGGTCATATTTCCTTTCTCTCTCCATGAAGTCAGTTTCTTCAGCAGCCCTTAAAATTTCTTCAAGAAAGGGAAATTCGTTGCTTATACCGAAATCTCGTGCACTACTTTTAATAAGGTTCAGATTAATTTCACTTTCACCAATCAGTTCGGGTTTAATATCAATTCCGTGTTTACGGCAGTTCAATGCTGTGATAATATTGGTAAGGTCAAGTTCAAAATCATACCACCTGCGTATAAACTCATTATCTATTGATGAAAGATGTCTGTAATAGAGCCAAATTAACTGGTTCTCCCAGCTTATTTCATTAAATAAAGGAGTGTCTGATTTGAAGGCTCTTATAAATTCTGACAGGTAGACCGGAAAATCAAGCGCCGAAATATCTGTGTCTTCATCTTTTAAAAGCCCCATCATTTCTTCAATATGCTCTAAGGAGTAGTTTCCGAGTTGGTCAAAATTTGAATGATTGCCCTGTAAAATGTTAAGGATATTACGATTATCATAACGAAGGAAAAAATGTTTCATTAAATGAAAATCAGATGGATGTAATTCTTCCTGTAACTGAGTTTTCAGCTCACTTATTGAAGTAGCCAGCCTTGTGGCATCAAAAAATAAAGCAGGCAGGCCGGCAACCAGGCAATGATATTCCCTTTTGAACATTTTATTCACTTGCAAAAAGAAGTTTCATCAAACGCGGACGGAGAAATTCTCTGAAGAAATTTTCGAAATCACTGTCGGTAAAGCTCATCTTGTAGCTTCCGTCTTTGGGGATGATCTGGAATCCGGTTTTAATTTCTGTATCGGGTTTAATAATCAGGCCTTTATTAAGCAGTTCTTTTGCTGTTTGCGTAAAATAATGTTCCACGCCGGCCGCATCTTTTTCAGGTAACAGCAAAGTTAATTCTGCAGGTTTATCAGCCGAAGCAAACCAGTTTTTAATAACGGTTTCGAGTATTTTTTTTATAAAATCCTTATCCTGCAAAGCATTGTCAACAGTCTGACTAATAATTTTATTACTGATAAGGTCAACAACCTGCTGCTTTAATGAGTTAATTGCCTGCCGTGCAGAAAGCTTTAATTCTGATTCTGTATTGGTTTTTAGCTCATTAGCTTTTTTGTTTGCTTCATGAATAATAGACTCTGATTCTTTCTTTGCTTCTGCAAGTATTGCATCCGCTTCTTTTTTTGCCTTGCTGATTATTGCTTCTGCTTCAGCTTGTCCTTTCGATATACCTTCCTTGTATATCTTTTCAGTTAAATCCTGTATTTTATT
>JAJUGM010000094.1 GCA_029268165.1 Bacteroidota bacterium | reverse complement strand
CTCAACATGAACAAAAAATGCCTCATGCTGCCATACGCTGGTATTATATACTCAGAGAGAGTATGCAGTCGGCTTACCGGACTGTAATCCTGAACAAACTCAGGACGATGCTTTCATTACTGGGTGTTACCATTGGAATATTTGCCATTGTATCGGTGTTCACAGCGCTGAACTCCATGGAAAAGAATATCCGGGAATCTTTTGCGGAAATGGGAGAAGATGTTATTTACATTCAAAAATGGCCCTGGGCGCCTGAAGAAGGTGTCGAATACAAGTGGTGGGAATACTTGAACAGGCCGGTACCTACCATTCGGGAGTACCAGCAGTTAAAAAAAAGAATGGAATCGGCACGCGCTGTGGCTTTCTTTGCCGTAACTCAATCGACAATTGAATTTGGCAACGCATCGGCTGATAACATTACTGTGTGGGGTGTTTCTGAAGAATTTGAAAATACCAGAAACTTTGATATTTCGTCTGGAAGGTTTCTGACCCCGCTTGAAATCAGTCTGGGGAAAAACCTGGCCGTGATTGGGGCTTTTATCAGGGACGAACTTTTTAATAATGCTGACCCAATAGGCAAAACCATCAAAATAAGGGGCAGAAACCTTAAAATTATTGGTGTTTTTGAAAAAGAAGGAAAATCGATGTTTGGCGGCGGCAGTATGGATAAAGTTGTGCTAATTCCTGTAAGGTTTCTCGGATACATTGCTGACCTCCGGAATGAAGAAAACAATCCAATGATTTGGATTAGGGCAGCAGAAGGAATTCCAATCGACCAGTTTAAGGAAGATGTAAGAGGAATGATGAGGGCAATAAGGCGGCTCAGGCCTGGTGCAAAAGACAATTTTGCGCTTAACCAGAGCAGTGTATTGAATTCAATAACCAACAATATTTTCGGAATAATTAATTTTGCCGGAGGGATAATAGGTATCCTGGCGGTGATTGTAGGCGCATTTGGTATAGCTAATATTATGTTTGTTTCAGTAAAGGAGCGTACCAATATCATTGGGATACAGAAGGCCCTTGGCGCAAAAAAATACTATATTATCCTTGAAGTGCTTTACGAATCGGTGTTATTATCGCTCGTCGGCGGAATCCTTGGCTTGATCATGGTATATATAGGGACAATATTTGTAAGAAACTCGTTTGACTTTAATATATCTATGAGTTTTGGTAATATCATATCCGGAGTTATAATCAGTATGCTTGTCGGCATCATCGCAGGTCTGTTTCCTGCTGCAATGGCAGCACGCCTCAATCCGGTAAAAGCCATCTCCAGTACTTTTTAATGAGACTCAGTTTTTAGGAGCGATAGCGAACTAAAAACTGTTAGTCGAATTAATCCCGATCGCAAAGCGCATCGGGATTGCCCCGATTAAAAAATTCATCAAAACAGTTTTTAGGAGCGATAGCGAACTAAAAACTGTTAGTCGAACTCTCTCATTCGCGCAGCGAATAATTAATCCCGATCGCAAAGCGCATCGGAACAGTTTTAGGGGAAACCAATTTTTGTATTGTCTGATTAAAAAAACTATATTTATGAAATCAGATAATAAATTCAGCTTAAAAAGAGAGATGTTCCAAAAAACCGGTTTTGCAACCTATATTCAAAAAATAATTCTGGGAATAACTCTTCTTTTCTCAATTGATTCTTATGGCCAAAAGTTGATTGAAAGCAGGCAAACAAGTTATTATACGTACATTTACAAGATAACTAATAAAGAGGCAAAAAAGATTTACAAATCGAAAATCCGGAAAATTGACTCTACATTCTTTCATACGCTGGTTGATTATTATCCAACTGACAGTCAATACAACCGTGCTCTTCCTCAGGGACATTATCTGAAGACTTTTGCAGAAAAGAATGTGCAAAAATATTATATTACAACTGTTCAGCTCTTTGATGTTTTTATTTTTAATAACAATACGGATTTATGTATTCAGGTTTTTGATTTACAAGGAAATATAGTTAAAGATGCTGATGTTGCTGTTCGATGGAAAAAACTTCATTTTGATAAAAACACACAATCCTATCTTGATAAAAAATCAAATCAGAAAGGGTTATTATGTGTAACGTATAAAGGATTTACTGCTTATTTTAATCTTGCCAGAAAATACAACAATTCTTTTTTGGCAAGAGGAACCCGACAGATTGTTTATGGTACACCGGTTAAATATGTCTGGATGCCTTTATACTTTGTTACTTCTATGCCCGTTGACATAATCAACTCAATTGTTGACGGTTATACTCAGGGAACTATTCGTAAAATTAAAAGCTTTTTAGTTAATTCATACAATCATATCACCTGTTTGTTTGATGATTCCAATTGTAACTATTCTAAAAATTACAAATTCAGGAACAGGCACACTGGTTATATTGTTTTTAATAAGCCAAAATATCAGCCCCGGGATACTGTGAAATTCAAAGCCTTTTTGCTAACCAGGAAAGGTAAGCCAGTAGATAAAAATATCAGGGTAGTTCTTCAGAATTTCAATAGGGATATTGAGTTAGCCAACCTTATGCCCTATAACAAGGGTGGTTATAAATACGAGTTTTATTTACATGATTCGCTCCAGTTACAACTAGACAGAAATTACACAATTAGCCTCATATTAAATAAGCGAAAGGAATACATCAGCGGGTCATTTAAATTTGAGGATTATGAATTATCAAAGCATAACCTTGCATTGAGAATTGATAAAAAAGAACATTTCAGAAATACAACAATTAAGCTTTTTGTCAAAGGTACAGATGAGAATGATTTAAACCTGATGGATGCAAGAGTTGAAATATTACTTACACCGAAATTAATAAACAGATTTTTTGATAATCATGTATTTATCCCCGACACTTTACTTTTTATAAAAAGAAAACTTAATCCTTTGGATGAAACGGAAATAATTTTATCAGATTCAGCTTTCCCGAAAGCAAATTTTGATTATACTATCAATGTCAGATTGCTGACCTCCGACAATGAGTCTGTGTCAGAAAAAGAGGAAATTGCTTATTATTTCGAATCTGAAAAGTTCAATATCGAACTAAAGATAGATTCCATTTATTTTGAATATCTTAAAAACGGCCGGAAGGAACACAAACAAGTAATCATTACCTCAAAAGATAATTTTGGCAATAAATCAGAAGTTTATAAAGGAATTACCCCATGTCAGATCGAAGTGAATCCTTACTTTGCCTCATATACAATACGGACTGACTCTGTTGCATCAACCATAGATATTTCAAAAGAACCTTCCATGCTTCAATGCTTTTCAGAAAGAACATCAGACTCGATTTATATTGCAGTTAATAATCCGCGTAAAATTCCCTTCATTTACAACATTTATAAATTAAATAGTCAGCAAGCCAACGGTTATTCAGACTCGTTGAATTTCAAACAGAAAACAAGTTCACATCAAAATTACTTTATTTCATTACGTTATTTATGGGGCGGCAAAGTCAGAGAAGAAAATTACAAAATTCCACTAAACGATAAAAAACTGAATATATCGGTAACTCAACCAAAAATAGTTTATCCGGGGCAAAAAACAAAAATTGACATACTGGTGACCGATACAGAAGGCAATCCTGTTGAGGGAGTGGATATAACTGCTTTTTCATTAACAAAAAAATTTGATTACGCGGCTCAGCAATTACCTTATTTAGGGGAAGAAAGAAAAAATAAAAAAGTCATTAATAATTTCAGCTTCAAAGAATTCAAACTGGTTTTTAACGCAGGATTGAAATTAGATTATGAATCATGGAAAATTCTTGCCGGCATTGATTCAATAGAATATTACCGGTTTATTTACCCTCACAATGGTATTTATCGGTTTGAATACACTACCAATGATTCAATTACACAATTTGCCCCCTTTGTCACTTACAAAGGATCAATTATTCCGGTTCATGTAGTTTATGTCGATAGCAGACCAGTATATTTCAGCTGGTCAACCAATGCGCAGCCATATTCATTTATTATTGACAGTGGTTGTCACCAGATAAAACTCAGGACAGCCTACCGGGAAATTTTGATTGACAGCATGTATTTCAATTATGGTAAAAAACTGATCTTTTGCATAGACTATGATTCGGAAAATAATAATATAAAAATAAGTAAAACCAAAGCATGGCTTAGTGATTATGAAAAACAACTGCTTTATAAATATGTTTTCCCTTACAGAAATAATTTCGGAGAACATTTTGCATTTATTGAACAAAATGGCATGATTCAGAATCTGAGCCCGAAACTTAAATATCAAAGATACAATTTCGCAGGGCCTGTTGCCGGAAGACTTACTTTTCATCTCGTTGATAGTTTTTCAACCACATTTGATTATGAGCCATACTCTGAATATGAGTTTCTGCCTTCATTACTAAAAACACGCAGTATTGATTCAAAAAGATATCCGGATTATTTGGTTAGTTTTAATGCTAAAACCAGCTTTTCTGATGTTGTTCTCACAAGGGCAATGATAGAAAAACAATGGGAAGATTATCTTAATGCCAAAAGATATGCTACTGCAAGGTACAAACATCCAAATTTCACGAATCAGGGAGCAGGGAAGCTTCTGATAAATATTAAAACAGGTAAAGACTCATTAACAGATATCCCTTTGAACATTTTAGTATTCAGATACAACAATCATGAATTTCTAAGGGTATATCCTGGTAATACTTCAACTATTCATGAATTACAGCAGGGATATCATAAACTTATTTTCTTTTATTCAGGTGCAAAATATCACATTGAAGATTCAGTATATATCCTGCCAAATGGTTTGAATTATTATGAATTTGAACAACCATATACGTTTAAAAAAGATACATTCAGTGTGTATGTAAGCCATATTATTGAAGAAACATTGTTTAAACCAAAACCTTATTACGAAGAAGAAAGAAAAGAGCTGAAGCAGATATATGCTATGTATCAGCAACAGTTCATATATAAAGGGATTGGAGATATTGTTGAAGGATATGTTTTTGATACACAGGAGGGGGACCCCTTGCCTGGTGTCAATGTGGTTATCAAAGGTACAACTTATGGCACTGTTACCAACCTTGATGGATATTATTCCATAAAAGTTCCTCCGGGATACAATACATTAAATTTTTCTTTTGTTGGATATGTGTCAGAAGACAGGTATATTGGAAACAATAAACTGATCAACGTTAATCTTACACCTGATATCCTGCAACTTGATGAGATTGTTGTAATTGGATACGGCACTGCAAAAAAATCCTTGTTAACAGCTTCGGTTGCAACAGTTAATTCAAACAGCTTAATAAACGGGATAACTGATTTAAGTAGCAACATTTCTGAGGTCATAGAGGGAAAAGCAGCCGGAATAATTATAAATTCAATAGAAGGAGCTCCAGGTAATAATATTCAGATAGCCATAAGAGGCGTATCAACACCTGTACTATTTGATAAAATTCCTTTATTCATAATTGATGGAAATGTATATACAGGTGATATTTCTGAGATAGATCCGTCTTTTATTACTAAAATTGAAATATTGAAAGACACTGATGCTCTTGCGATTTATGGTACAAGAGGAGCTAACGGAGTTGTTATTATTGAAACACAGCAAGGGACATTTAAAAATCCTTCCCTTGCAATGAAAGGAGCGGAATATTATGATGATACTTTTCTTGAGGCAGCTGGTCAGTCAAATTCCATTCGTAATAATTTTTCTGATTTTGCATTCTGGGAACCTTCTTTGACAACAAATAAAGAAGGTAAAGTAAGCTTTGAAGTTGTCTTTCCTGATGATATTACCAGCTGGCAAACATTTTATCTTGCTATGAATAATAAACGACAGGCAGGGCAGTATGAAGGTTTAATAAAATCATACAAGCCACTCATGGCTCAACTTGCAGCCCCAAGATTTCTGGTTCAGGGCGACTCTTCATACGCTATAGGCAAAGTGCTGAACTATACTCCTGATTCGGTAAAACTGGAAACCAAAATTGAACTCGGCGAAACAGAATTAATCAAAAATTCAGTCTGGTGCAGTAATTCTTTGATTGACACTTTTCTCGTTAATGCGATTAATGATTCTGTCAATATAAAATATTCACTCAAGACAGAAGATGATTATTTTGACGGAGAACAAAGAACTATCCCGGTTTTTCCTAAAGGACTTGAAGCAACAAAAGGCAACTTTTTTATTCTTGATAAAGATACGACCATTCAACTGCAGTTTGATTCTTTGTCAGGTAAAGTATGTCTTTACGCCCGTGCAGATATTCTTGATGTTATTGAGGATGAAATTAGTCATTTGATTAAATATAAATATTCATGCAATGAGCAACTGGCTTCAAAGCTGAAAGCCTTACTAGCAGAGAAAAATATATCATATTTTAAAGGTGAGAGATTTAGGGATGATCATGAAATTGAAAAACTAATCAGCTTGTTAAAGAAACATCAGAAAAAAAATGAGTTATGGGGTTGGTGGAAAGATGCAGAAGAAAGCCTCTGGATAAGCTTACATGTACTTGAAGCATTAATGCATGCTGAACAGCTTGGATATAAGACTAATTTAAATAAAGGCAGGATATCAGAACAATTAATATGGGAATTGGAAAATTCTGCTGATTTCTTTGAGAGAATCAGAATACTTAATATTCTTAGCCTTTTGGGAGCCAAGATTAATTTTCATACTTACATTGCTGATCTTGAAAAAACCAGGAAAATTTCTTTAAATGGCTTGCTAAACTTAATGCTGTTAAAACAACATTACGGAATCGCCTGCAATCTGGATACTCTTGAGTTTTATAAGCATACAACCTTGTTTGGTAATATTTTCTATTCTGATGATCATCAGCTAACAAACGTACATAATAACGATATCCAAAATACACTGCTGGCATATAAGATTTTCAAGGCAGATTCATTAAGTGATCCTCAAAAATTAACAAAAATCCGGAATTACCTGCTGGAAAACAGAAAAAATGGTTACTGGAGAAACACCTTTGAATCTGCACAAATCATTGAAACTGTTTTACCTGATTTATTAAAAAACCAATCAGAAGTAAAAAAACCTCAGCTTACTTTAAAAGGCAATATCAATATGACAGTTACTGAATTTCCTTTTGAAATGCAGATAAATCCGGCTCAGATAACTGAAATTTCTAAATCAGGTGATTTTCCGGTATATTTAACTTCTTACCAGAAGTACTGGAATAATGAACCATCCATGAAAAGTAATGATTTTGAAATCTCTACCTTTTTCATTAATGCACAAAAAAATACACTAAAGGCCGGGCAGGAAACAAAACTTATTACAAAAGTAAAAGTTAAAAAGGATGCTGAATATGTGATGATTAATATTCCGATACCTGGTGGCTGTTCTTATACTGACAAAAAAAGCAATATAAAAAACGAATCACATAGGGAATATTTTAAAAATGAAACTACTATTTTCTGTGACTATTTGCCAAAAGGAGAATATTCATTTGAAATCGGACTGAACTCAAGATATACCGGAGTTTATACTGTTAATCCTGCCAAGATTGAGTTAATGTATTTCCCTGTATTTAATGCAAACAATGAAACAAAATCAATAGTAATAAAATAATTGTATGAATTTCATGATACAGTTAAATTTTAAAAAATGAATAAAATTACCTGAATTACCCATCCAAATAGCAATACCTAAGCTTATGAGTCCAGATAAATTTATTTTCCCCATAAAACCCAAATTATTCATTGGGAGCTCTCAGAAAGAGCGAACCAATGGATTATTTGGGTTTTCCCCGATTTAGAAAAATAACTTTTCTGGTGCAGCGCCAGCAAACCGGAAAAGTTGATTTTACTTAATCGCATTGCATTAGAAATTTTTCTAATGCAATAATTGGGTAAAATTATTTTACTTTGCATGATCAATTTAATATTGATTTCGGCTTTATAATTAAACGATAATGAAAACAAAATTTCTGGTATTATTAGCTTTAATCTTCTTAACAACAAAAGGGTTCTCTCAGGATCCTGATTTTTATATTTACCTGTGTTTCGGCCAGTCGAACATGGAAGGACAGGGCGCAATTATGCCCCAGGATAAGACCGTAAACAGCCGTTTTAAAGTGCTGCAGTCGGTCAGTT
Source organism: Bacteroidota bacterium (assembly GCA_029268165.1). GTDB lineage: Bacteria > Bacteroidota > Bacteroidia > Bacteroidales > UBA10428 > UBA5072. The sequence goes on along the minus strand of JAJUGM010000094.1, from coordinate 2,104 downwards.
GTTCCAACCTGGGTAGGACAAAAGAAACCTGGTACACAGCCGTCCCACCCACCTGTCGTTGCTATACCAATCTTTCGCCAGCCGATTATTTTGGTCGTACTATGGTTGCAAACCTTCCGGACAGTATTACAGTTGGCATAATTAATGTTTCCATTGGTGGATGTGATATCCGGTTATTTGATAAAGATATTTATCAGGATTATGATTCAACTTATACTGATGCATGGTTTCAGAACATTATTGCTGAATACGGGGGAAATCCTTATCAGCATCTTATCAATCTTGCAAAACGGGCGCAACAGGATGGAGTAATAAAAGGAATATTGCTTCACCAGGGAGAAACAAACACCGGTGACAACCAGTGGCCTTCGTACGTAAAGAAAATCTATCATGATATGCTTAATGATCTTTCGCTTAAAGCTGATTCGGTGCCCCTGCTGACAGGTGAGCTTTTATATGTCAATCAGGGAGGTTGTTGCGGCAGCATGAATACAATCATTAACAGACTTCCTGATACCATACCAACGGCACATGTCATATCTGCCGAAGGTTGCACCGGTGCAGATGTAGCTCATTTCAGTTCAGAAGGTTATAGAAAACTCGGCCGCAGATATGCAGTTAAAATGCTTTCGCTGATGGGTTATGAAGCTGTTTATGCCGAAGCCGAATGCGGAATAGTGGGTGATAGTTTCTTAATCAAAGCCGATTCAAAAGCATCAAACAGCGCTTACGTAACTACAGCTGCCGATTACATTTCAGGCGCCCCGGCCGATGATGCCGGTATTATTAAAATCGATTTTTCTGTGAATGCTGATACAACTTATTATTTATACGGACGATTTAACAATGCTGCTGAAAATACTGATTCATACTGGATGAAAATAGATAATGAAGATTTTGAATTATTTGACGATCTCATTACTACAGGATGGCAGTGGATTGAAATCAAAAGCCTTGATTTAACCGCGGGCTTGCATACCATTCAGATTGGTGGCAGAGAAAAAGGGGCATCAATGGATAAACTGGTGATAAAAAACACCCGGATCCCACCGGTGGATATCGGAGAGGAGGCTTTTAATACATGTAATCCCGAAATATCACCCGTCGGAATTCATGAAATTAAATCGCCTCAGGGATATTCATTAGAACAAAATTTTCCTAACCCATGCAGCAATAGTGCCAGTATTTCTTTTGAAATTCCGGATAATTCTTATGTCTCATTAAAAGTGTATACTATTTATGGCACTGAAATAGCCGAGCTTGCAGGGAAAGAATATCCTGCAGGCAAAAATATCATAAAATTCAACTCCGAAACACTGCCTGCCGGCAGTTATTATTACACTATCAGAACTAACAGTTTTAATGAATCCAGAAAAATGTTACTCATGAAATAGTTTAATTATTTTTTTTGGTCGCAAGGGTATTCTCAAATAAACTGCAACCAAAAAATAGTATTAATCATCTGATTCGGCCAGCAAATTATTAATCAAATTTCTTTTATCCGCTTCATCACTTCATCACTATTTATTACCTATTTTTATCTAAATTTGATATTAAACTATATATTTGTGAGCTAAATTTTTAAATTTTGAATCATGAAAAAACTTCCTTTAATACTCAGTGCTATAAGCCTTGTAGCTGTTATTGTTTTATATATTCTTTATTTTACATCAGGCAAGAAAAACGGGCATGCCAGTACCGACGGTAATATTGATAATGCCTCCCTTACAGCTTCTGAAATTGTATATATTGATATTGACACCTTGCTGAACAATTATAAAATGTATCTTGATTATAAAGGAGAATTTGAAAGGAAAGCCAAATTATCAGAAGCGGAATTAAATGCCAAACAGAAAACATACCAGAAAGGTGTTAACGATTATCAGTATAAAGTTCAGCGCGGACTAGTGACACGTACCGAAGCGCAGCAACTTGAACAGCAGCTCATGATTCAACAGCAGGATTTGCTTAAAATGCAGCAGGACAAGCAGGTGGAGTTAGCCGAACAGGAACAGGTAATGATTGACCTGGTGCTGAAAAGCGTAACAGACTATCTTAAAGAAATACAGCCTGAATATAAATACAAATATGTTTTTGCCAACCG
>JAJUGM010000093.1 GCA_029268165.1 Bacteroidota bacterium | reverse complement strand
TCACGTGGACATCGACTAATACAATTACTTATTCATTAAATTTAATGAATAAGTAATTGTATTAGTCGATGTCCACGTGAAACCGGAGTACATGCTCTGATTTACCTGATCATTAACGTTTTTACTTACATCACTAAGATTATATGCTGGTATCCATTGTCTTGAAGAGCCATACCAGTTATTAATGCCAAAACTTGATCTTATTATAAGGTTTCTGATAGGCTGTAATTCCATATAGGCATTTCCAATTAGTGTATTGTTGTTGTTAGTATTATATTTTGACTGAAGTATCATTTCTGCAACAGGATTTGATTCCTGAGAGTTCCACCTGATGGCATAGTGATAAGGATATGCAGGATCATTAATACTATCAGCATACATGGGCAAAAACGGACTGGCAACCAGCATATTATGCAAGTCATTCCAATAAATATTACCAGTCCTTATGGTAGGATTTTTCTCATTAGTGTAAGTTAAATTCTCACCCAGAACTAGTAAATTTCGTCCTGAATTTGTGGTAACCAAAACATGTTCACTGTTCAAACGCAGGTTGATACGTTTATAATCATTATTAACCTGTTTGCCCAAAACACCTTGTTGTTCATAGTATGCAGCACCTATTGAGTAAGTCGATCTTTCTGAACCTCCTGTAATATTAAATGTATGGCTTTGCACTGGCGCATTTTTGTCTTCAATAATTTCAAACCAGTTAGTACCTTTCCATTCTCCACTCAGAATCCTGTCCCAATAAGGCACATCTCTTTCATAATTAAATGGTGCCATATTGGCATTAGCGTTAGCTTCATTCATAGCCTCGACATATTCCTGGGCGTTTAATAATTCAGGACGTTTATATATATTTTGCCAGCCATAATATCCACTATATGTTATTGTAGGTTTAGTATTTAGCTTTCCCTTTTTTGTTGTTACTAATATAACACCGTTAGCTCCTCTTGAACCATATATGGCGGCAGAGGCAGCATCTTTAAGAATATCAATATCTTCAATATCAGCAGGACTGAGATTGTCAATATCACCTACTGCAACGCCATCAACAATATAAAGGGGAGTAAAATTACCTATTGTTCCAATACCGCGAATAAAAATTTTATTTCCTGCACCAGGTACACCATTATTTTGTGTAATGCTCACACCTGGTGTCAATCCCTTTAATGCATCCATACTACTTGTGGTATTCAATGATTTAATCATCTCACCATCAATGTTTATGTTCGCTCCTGTATTCAGCTTTTTCTTCTGCGTTCCATAACCTATCACAACCACTTCGTCCATGCCAATCACCTCTTCCTCCAATGTTACATCTATTACCGTCCTGCTGCCAACCTGATATTCTTCAGGAATGAACCCTACAGAAGAAAAAACCAGCACATCCTCGGGTTTGACAAGTATAGTAAAATTACCTGCATTGTCAGTAAAAACACCCGTCTGTGTGCCTTTAATTACTACATTAACACCGGGCAGCGGCGCCCCCGATGCATCAGTTACCTTTCCGGTTATCTGCTTTTCCTGTCCGTAAGCAGCAAAATGAAAGGCTAATAAAAACAAAAGCAGCCATTTTACGTGAATAAAACGCTGCCTCAAAAATTTAACAGTAAATTTTGAGATCATAGGTTTAAGGTTTAATAAAAGTTAATAATTAGGAGTGGAAAATTAGAAATAAATATTAATAAAACCATAAGGTGAACCATTTTTTATATTAAATATTAAAAAGTCTTTGTAATTCCTCTCCACTTTTTAAATCCTCTGCCTGCAAACCGGTGCAATATTATGATGAGGTGATAAAGCGATGAAGTGATGATGTGATGAAGCTTTTCAAATTATCATTAGAACAGGGATTGAGTAAATCATAATTTACTACCTTATAAATGACAAGCGTAATCATTATATTTGCAACAAAAATCATATCATGCAGGTACGTGTGAGATTTGCACCAAGCCCCACAGGCCCGTTACATATTGGCGGGCTCCGGACAGCATTGTATAACTTTCTTTTTGCAAGAAAACATAAAGGTACTTTTATTCTGCGAATTGAAGACACCGATCAGACACGTTTTGTTCCCGGAGCCGAGGAATATATCATCGAATCGCTTAAATGGTGCGGCCTTTATTACGACGAAGGACCGGGTGTTGGCGGCCCCTATGCACCCTACCGACAATCCGAGCGGAAAAATATTTATAGAGAATATGCTGATAAACTGGTGACATCAGGCAATGCCTATCTGGCCTTCGATACGCCTGAAGAAATTGAAAGCCTCAGAAAAACCGCTGAGGCTGATGGAAGGGTTTTTCAATACGATTATTCTGTAAGAATAAACCTTAAAAATTCACTGACGCTAAGTGAAACCGAAACAAAAAGGCTCATTGAAAAAGGTACGCCTTATGTCATAAGGTTTAAAATTCCTGAAAATAAAACTATTGAAGCCAATGACCTTATCAGGGGCAGCGTCAGTTTCCCCTCCTCTATCCTTGATGACAAAGTGCTTTTTAAAGCTGACGGACTGCCTACCTACCACCTGGCCAATGTGGTCGACGACTATCTGATGAAAATAACCCATGTTATCAGGGGTGAAGAATGGCTTCCTTCCCTCCCGTTGCATATATTATTATACAAAGCATTCGGATGGGAAGAGAGTATGCCTCAGTTTGCCCATCTGCCGCTTATTTTAAAACCGGGCGGACAGGGTAAACTAAGCAAACGCGACGGTGATAAAAGTGGATTTCCGGTATTCCCTCTGCAATGGAAAGACCCGTTTAACGAAGAAATCTCAGCCGGATACCGCGAAACAGGCTACCTGCCCGCAGCAGTTGTCAACATACTGGCACTGCTCGGATGGAACCCCGGCAGCGAAAAAGAAATTTTTTCACTTGACGAACTGGTTGAGGCCTTCTCAATTGACCGCGTGAGTAAGTCGGGCGCACGCTTCGACCCCGAAAAAGCCAGATGGTTTAATCAACAGTATATCAAGCAGAAAAGCGATTGTGAACTGGCCGACTTATTTATTACAGAATTAACCAAAAAAGGAATAAAAGCCGATATTGATTATGTTGAAAGTGTCGTCAATCTTATTAAAGAGAGGGTAATTTTATTAAACGACCTTTGGGAACAATCCTATTTCTTTTTTATTGCCCCTGAAAAATATAATGCTGAAACAATAAAGAAAGTCTGGAAAACTGAAACGCCGGGCCTCCTGGAAGATATTGCCAGCGTTCTTGAAAATGCTGAACCTTTTAATCAAACAGTAATAGAAAATGCTATAAAAAAATATGCTGAAGAACATCAGACAGGGATGGGGAAAATTATGAATCCTTTGCGTTTGTTGCTTGTTGGCGGGTCATTTGGCCCGCACCTCACAGATATTATGGCTCTCCTTGGAAAGGAAGAAGTTATAAAAAGAATACGATACGGGATAAAAGCAATTAAGGTTTAAATGATTACGTTATTGATTTTTCTTAAAAGTCCATTGGTAATATTAATAGCTTCGAGCTATGAGCTACGGGAATATTTTGTACTTTAATGTTTTCTTTTTATAAGAGAATTTATTAATTGTTCTTTTATGCTTTATTTACCTGACTTTTATCTTGGTTCTTGATTCTTCCCCGATAGCTATCGGGGCTTGGTTCTTGTATCTTTATTAATGAGGTATTGCAGGTTGCAGCTCATAACCCGATGCTTTTTAAATATAATTTGACTTGGCAGAACTTATTGACATACATGCTCATAATTATTATACATGCCCCAATGGCATTTTGCTACTGAATGTATTCCCCGGTGAGGATGAAAAATTGGCGCATCGGTGTTATTTCTCAGCAGGCCTTCATCCATGGCATATCAGGCAGGATACGTTTGAAAGCAATCTGTTGTGGGTTGAGCAAATTGCTGCAGATGAGCGGGTTATTGCTGTGGGAGAAACCGGGCTTGATAAAGCAATACAGGTACCATGGCCGTTACAGGTGGCTGTATTCGAAAAACAACTGGTACTTGCAGAAAATTTCAGGAAACCCCTGATAATTCATTGTGTTAGGTCATACAGTGAAATATTGGCTTACCGAAGCAAATCAGACCAGAAACTGCCATGGATTTTTCACTGGTTCAATGCAAGCCCTGAAATAGCCAATGAGCTCATACGTAAAAACTGTTATCTGTCATTCGGTCACACCTTATTTAATGAGAAAAGCAAGGCATTTCATGTATTTAAAACTTTACCTACCGGCTGCATATTCCTTGAAACTGATGACGCCGGTTTTACTATTCAGCAAATATACGAAAGGGCTGCACAGGTGAGGGGGATAACTACGGAGACACTTGCAAGGCAGATCAAAGAAAATTTCACAACCTGTTTCGGAATATATTAACTATGGAAAACTGGAAAGAACGTACCATTTTGCTTATAGGCAATGAGGGCCAGAAAAAGCTTGAAAGAAGCCATGTGCTTGTGGCCGGATTGGGCGGTGTGGGCGGATATGCAGCTGAACAATTGTGCAGGGCAGGTGTGGGAAAACTTACCATTATTGACGGTGATATCATTCATGCCACTAACCGCAATCGTCAGATAATAGCCCTAATGAGCAATGAAGGGATAAAAAAAGCACATGCTATGGCACAACGCTTAAAGGAAATAAATAATGGGCTTATTGTCAACGTTATTGATGAGTATATTAAAGAAGACCAGTTTGATGCAATACTTAACAAACCTTTTGATTACATAGTTGATGCAATAGATACACTCACGCCAAAGGTTCATCTGCTGGCCTCAGCGGTTAAGTATGGTCACAACATTGTTAGTTCAATGGGCTCGGGAGGCAGGATGGATCCCTCACAGGTAAAAATAGCCGATATAGCCGACTCGCATCACTGTAAATTTGCCTATATTGTCAGAAAATACCTTCACAGGCTTGGAATACGCACAGGCATAAAAGTAGTGTATTCTCCCGAACCTGTGAATAAGAAAGTAATCCGTGAAGTAAGCGGTGAAGAAAACAAGCGTTCCATAGTAGGCACCATCTCATACATGCCTCCGGTATTCGGATGTTATTGTGCTTCGGTAGTGATAAGGGATTTATTAAACCCAGATTAGTTATTAGGAGCGAAACGAGCTAATAACAAACCCGGGGTAAGTAGATAATCTTTAAAAAATCAAACTATAAAAAACCTCAATTGGATATTTCCGGAATTGAACCTTAAAAAATCAACTTACTTTAGATAAAACTCTTGGCCTCACCATTGATTTAACAGTCTGGTATATACCATCGGCATCAAAACCGCATTCTTTGTATAATTCCTGTTGCGTGCCCTGTTCAATGAAACGGTCGGGGACTCCCAACCGTCTGATATCGGCCTTATATCCGTGCTCGCTCATAAATTCAATTATTGCAGAACCAAATCCGCCGACAACTGTTCCATCTTCAATGGTAATTATATGATTAAAATTTTTAAATACCCTATGCAGGCAATCTTCATCCAGTGGTTTTACAAAACGCATATCAATATGTTCGACGCTTATGCCTTCGGCATTAAGCCGGTCAGTGGCTTCAATGACAAAATTACCCGGATGTCCTGCGGATAAAATGGCAATATCCTTACCTTTACTTATCAGTCTTGATTTACCGATTTCTATTTCTTTAAAAGGTTTCCGCCAGTCGGGTTTTACTCCTCTTCCTCTTGGATAACGGATAGCAAATGGTCCCTGATTGCGCAGCTGTGCAGTAAACATCAGGTTTCTCAGTTCAATCTCATCCATGGGGGCAGCCAGAATCATATTAGGAATACTCCTAAGATATGCCAGGTCAAAAACGCCATGATGAGTGGCACCATCCTGCCCTACCAGTCCGCCTCTATCGAGGCAAAGCACTACCGGAAGCTTTTGAATGGCTACATCATGGATGATCTGATCATAAGCCCGTTGCATAAAGGAGGAATAAATATTGCAGAACGGGATTAATCCTTGTGTTGCGAGGCCGGCTGCAAATGTGACGGCATGCTGTTCAGCAATGCCTACATCAAAAGTTCTTTCGGGAATAGCATCCATCATAATTTTCATGGAACATCCGCTGGCCATTGCCGGTGTAATTCCTACAATCCGTTCGTTTAAAACAGCCAGTTCCAATAAAGTATGCCCAAAAACATCCTGATATAAGGGAGGTTCGGGTTTTTCTGAATATTTGGTAATAATTTTTCCTGTTTTCCTGTCAAACCTTCCAGGGGCATGAAAAGCTGTCTGGTTCTGCTCGGCCTGCGGAAATCCTTTTCCTTTTTTTGTAAGAATATGCAACAATTTGGGTCCTGGAATATCTTTCAGGTCAGATAATATTCTAACCAGGTGAAGCAGGTCATGCCCGTCAACCGGACCAAAATACCTGAATCCGAGCGATTCAAATAAATTGCTTTGCTTTAACAGGATAGATTTCAGTCCGTTTTCAAGTTTCTGAGCATAATCACGGGCATGGGGAGCAATTTTATTAATTTTCCCCAGCAACTGCCATATATCATTCTTCATCCTGTTGTAGGTTCGTGATGTGGTAATATCAACCAGATATTCCTTTAAAGCGCCTGTGTTGGGATCAATGGCTATATTGTTATCATTAAGTATTACCAGTAAATTGGTCTTTGCCATACCGGCATTATTAAGCCCTTCAAAAGCCATGCCTCCGGTCATTGAACCATCGCCAATCACAGCAACAACATTTCTTTGAATACCCTTAAGGCGATCAGCTGTAGCAATGCCAAGCGCTGCAGAAATTGAAGTAGATGAATGCCCTGTGCCGAAAGCATCATAAGGGCTCTCTGACATCTTTGGAAACCCGCTTATTCCTTTATATTTCCGGTTGGTATGAAAAACGTGTTTTCTGCCTGTAAGTATTTTATGACCGTATGCCTGATGGCCGACATCCCATATTAAAATATCCTTTGGCGTATCAAAAACATAATGTAAAGCTACAGTAAGTTCCACCACTCCCAGACTTGCCCCCAGATGCCCCGGATTCTCAGAAAGCTGGTCAATAATAAATTCACGCAGTTCATTGCACAAGCCTACCAGATTATCAACCGATAATTTTTTTAAATCTGATGGATAATTTACTTTTTGTAATATACTATTATCCTCTTTCATTGAAAAATTTCATAAGAAAGCTAAATCATTGCTGTAATAGCAATATTTCTTAACACTGTGGTGCAAAGTTAATAATTAATTATTTATTTTATTCTTATTTATTCCTCGCCGGTATAATTTTGCCTGATTCAAACTAAAACATGATGAAAAATTATTTCATTAGTCTGTTTATACTATCAGTGCTTTTTTCGGGATGCGTCCCCCTGATGAAGTTTAAAACGCTGCAGCAACAGCATGACAATTGCCTGCAGGAACAGGAAAAGCTTAAAGCAGAAAATGACAATCTGTCTGCCGAAAACAAAGAAATACGGTCGGCCCTGGAAGTGCTTCAGCAGGACTTCAATAAAAAGGCTGAGGCAGAAAAAGACTGTAAAGAAAATTATACCAGTCTTGAACTAAAATATAACCAGATAAGTAAAGACTATGAAGACCTTCGTGAAGCCCAGCAGGCCTTGCTTAAAGGCAGTGAGCAGGAAATACGTAAGTTGATGGCTGAACTGCAACTTTCACAGGAAGACCTGCAGGAAAAAGAATCAGCGTTAAATAAACTGTCTAATACACTGGACGAAAAAAAGAAAAACCTTGAAAAAACCGAAGCTGAACTTGAGCAAAGAAATGCACGCCTGTCGGAACTCGAAAAAGTTCTACAGGAACAGGAAAAAACAGTTATTGCCCTGAAAAAAGCTGTGTCAGATGCTTTAACAGGATTTGAAAACGAAGGATTAACAATCACTCAGAAAAACGGAAAGGTATATGTCTCACTTGAAGAAAAGCTGCTTTTTCCGAGCGGCAGTGTAACTGTTGACCCCAAAGGCGCTGCTGCCCTGAAAAAACTGGCAGGAGTGCTCGAAAAAAATCCGGATATCAGTATTATGATCGAAGGCCATACAGACGATGTGCCGGTGATTCCGGGCTCGAGTTTTAAGGATAACTGGGACCTAAGCGTGCTGCGTGCTACGTCGGTAGTAAGAATTTTGTTGCAAGGTTCTTCTATCGACCCGAAACGACTTACTGCATCAGGACATGGCGAGTTTTTTCCCCTCGACCCTGCCAAAACGCCAGATGCCCGGCAAAAAAACCGTCGTACAGAAATCATTTTATCACCAAAACTTGAGGCATTATACAAACTCATAGAATAGGCAGTTATGAATAAACTTCTTGTTGTTGTTTTTATAATTTGCACCGGATTCTTCTGTAAACAAAAACAGGTAACTGTTTATATGATAGGCGATTCAACAATGGCCAACAAACCTGTTGAAGACAATCCCGAAAGAGGCTGGGGAATGATGCTGCACGAATTTTTCAACAGTTCGGTTATCATTGAAAATCATGCCGTAAATGGCCGGAGCACACGTTCTTTTTTATATGAAAACCGCTGGCAGCCTATAGTCGATAAACTTAAGAAAGGCGACTATGTGATCATTCAGTTTGGGCATAATGATGAAAGTAAGGAAAAGAAAGAACGCTATACTACTCCTGATGAATACCGCCATAATCTTGCACGCTTTGTTAATGAAACAAAAGCTGCCAGAGCACACCCTATATTATGCACACCCATAATGCGCCGACGATTTGATGAAAACGGGAAGTTTTATGACACCCATGGCGTTTATCCTGATGTCGTGAGGGAATTGGCTGATTCGTTGAAAGTACCGCTGGTTGATATGCACCTAAAAAGCGAGCAATTAATAAAATCAATGGGTGCCGAGGGTTCAAAAAAACTGTTTCTGTTTATCGAGCCTGGAGAATATGCATCATTGCCTGAGGGTAAAGAAGACAACACGCACTTTTCGGAGTTTGGCGCACGCGCAATGGCACAATTGTTTGTGGATGGAATAACAGAACTCAAGCTTCCCCTGGCAAACAGGTTAAGAAAAACACTGTAACAAATGTAAAGCAGTAGTAAAGATATCCTGATATTAATGGAAAGTAAATACGGTTTTTAAATTAATCAGGGAAATTTTTTATAAAGCGCTAACAAAATATCAGAACATCAAATTTATCCCAAGTACTAAGGAATAAAAAAATACATCCAGGCGAACAAAAATTATTTTTAGAGGAGATTAGTCATTAGGAGAGATACGAACTAATGACTTAACCGGGCTTAACCCCGATTATAGATTAAAAAATGCGTATGCAATAAAGCATTTGTAATCAATTCACAAGGATTGGAATGAAACTATCACTACATCGGGGTTTTACAGGTAAACTGCTTAGGCCGGGGTCTCTCTGAAGAACAGCTGCTGCTGATTTTTCTCCCTTCATAAATAGTTCAATTTAACTAAAATTTTTATACTCCAATACGAGTAAAATTCATCCAACCAAATAAAAAATACATAAAAATTTTATTAGCCCGGGTGTATTTTAATTCATCGTACGTGGGCTTAAAATGTCCTTTGCCTGTGTTTGAACAAAAACAATAATGAATTAAACAGTATTCAACAAATATTCTGTCACACCGTCATAATATCTTTTTCCTTGGCAGCTATGATGGTATCAACTTTCTTAGTATAGTTATCAGTCATTTCCTGCACCTTGTGCTCGGCTTCCTTGGCAATATCTTCGGCAAGACCGTCTTTCTGGAGCTTTTTAAAATCCTCAAGTACTTCCCTGCGGGCATTTCTTACACTTACCTTGGTATTCTCAGCCATTGTTTTGATCTGTTTAACGAGGGTTTTTCTGCGCTCCTCCGTGAGTGGCGGTATATTAAGTCTTATTACCTCGCCATTGTTAATGGGTGTAAGACCTATATTTGCTGCCAGAATGGCCTTTTCAATGGGTTCAAACATAGTTTTATCCCATGGCTGAATAACAATAGTTTTCGGATCAGGTGTGCCAATATTGGATACCTGATTCAACGGCATGACCGACCCGTAATATTCAACCGTAATACCATCAAGAATGTTGGGAGTTGCTTTGCCTGCCCTTATGCGCAATAACTCATCTTCAAGATGCTTAAGGGCTTTTTCCATTTTTTCTTTCGCCAGGTCAATATGGAATTTTACATCTTCTTCCATAGTTGTAAGTTTTTAAGGTTATGGTCAAACAAATATAGAAAAATGCATTCAGAAAGCAAAGCACTTTAATTTTTTATATAGAATA